>JBDSFP010000186.1:0-9391 GCA_039919415.1 Aquaticitalea sp.
TTTTGCTTCTTTAAAATCAATCTAAATAAGCTTGTCCGTAACTTTAGCACAATTAAAACGAGGGGAAAGAGCCGTCATCATTGACGTTTCGTCCATTCACATTCCATTGAAATTACTCGAAATGGGCTGTTTGCCAGGTAATTTTGTGGAACTTGTGCAAGTGGCTCCATTTGCGGATCCGATGTATTTGAACATCAACGGCACCCATTTGGCAATCCGAAAAGAGACTGCGATCCATATTATAATCGATATTATTTTATGAGCAAGCACATCAACGTTGCCCTCATCGGGAATCCTAATACAGGGAAAACTTCGGTCTTTAATGCGTTGACAGGATTGAACCAAAAAGTGGGCAATTATCCGGGAATAACCGTTGAAAAAAAAGAAGGCATCTGCAAACTGCCTCGCGGTGTCAAGGCCCATATTCTCGATTTACCGGGAACTTATAGCTTGAATGCTTCTTCATTGGATGAGAATGTGGTCATAGAACTTCTTTTGAACAAAAATGACAAGGATTTCCCAGATGTCGCTGTGGTGGTAAGTGATGTTGAAAATCTGAAACGTAACCTATTGCTCTTCACACAGATTAAGGATCTAGAGATTCCAACGATTTTGGTCATCAACATGTCCGACCGCATGACCTACAAAGGCATCAGTCTAGACATTGCTTTTTTGGAACCACGTCTCAAAACCAAAATAGCATTGGTCAGTACTCGCAAACGAAACGGCATTGAAGAACTTAAAGAATTGATTACAAATTTCAAAGAACTTTCGATAGAGCCTTGTATGCACGCTTCAGAAATCGACCAACCATACTTTGACGGTTTGCGAAAAGCGTTTCCAAATCAACTGTTGTATAAACTTTGGTTGGTCATAACCCAGGACGTCAACTTTGGAAAGACGGACCGAAATGAAATCGATCCCGTTGCCGAATTTAAGACCAAATCCAAAGCCGATTTAAAACGTTTGCAACAAAAAGAAACCATCAAGCGCTATCAATTTATCAATGATTCGCTCAAAGTTGGACAAACCATAGACTTAAAAGCAGCCAAAGATTTGCGTATTAAATTTGACAGAATTCTCACGCACAAAGTTTGGGGCTATGTCATTTTCTTTTTCATCCTATTGACTCTTTTTCAAGCAATCTATGATTGGTCAAGTGTTCCGATGGATTGGATTGATAGTGGTTTTGCTTGGTTGGGCGAAAGGACGAAAAATTCACTTCCTGAAGGCGCCTTCACCAATTTATTGGCGGAAGGTATCATTCCGGGATTGGGAGGCATCGTCATTTTCATTCCTCAGATTGCGTTTTTGTTTCTGTTTATTTCGGTTCTCGAAGAAAGTGGTTATATGAGTCGTGTGGTCTTTTTAATGGATAGAGGCATGCGGCGTTTTGGGTTGAGCGGAAAAAGCGTCGTACCATTGATTTCCGGAACTGCCTGTGCCATTCCTGCAATTATGGCAACCCGTAATATCGAAAGTTGGAAAGAACGTCTCATCACTATTTTGGTAACACCTTTTACTACCTGTTCCGCTCGGCTTCCAGTGTATCTGATCATTATTTCATTGGTCATTCCCGAAGGAAGGTTTTTTGGCTTGGGCTATCAGGCTTTGACCTTAATGTTACTTTATTTGATAGGCTTTGGCGCCGCCTTGATTTCAGCGATGATATTGAACAAAATACTCAACTTTAAGAGTAAGTCTTTTTTTGTGATAGAAATGCCAAATTACAAATGGCCATTGCTGAAAAACGTACTATTGACCGTGATCGAAAAAACCAAATCCTTTGTTTTTGGCGCGGGAAAAATCATTTTGGCCATCTCCATCATTCTTTGGTTCTTGGCGTCTTATGGGCCTGGCGAGAATTTCAATAATGCGGAAGCAATAGTTTCAAAGCAATATGAATCACAGAATTTAAACCAAGAAGTACTTCAAGAACATGTCGCCTCTTTTAAACTCGAACATTCCTTTATAGGGATTACGGGAAGAGCTATTGAGCCTGTCATCCGACCTCTGGGTTATGATTGGAAAATAGGCATTGCCATCGTAAGTTCGTTTGCGGCTCGGGAAGTATTTGTTGGCACCTTGGCAACCATTTACAGTGTTGGAAAAGACGACGAAGAAACCATCAAAAACCGCATGGCTGGTGAGGTCAATCCGATTTTGGGTGGGCCGCTCTTTAATTTTGCTTCAGGTATTTCCTTATTGCTTTTTTATGCCTTTGCCATGCAATGTATGAGTACACTCGCCATTGTAAAAAGAGAAACCAATACCTGGAAATGGCCAATTTTACAACTTTTCATCATGAGTGCTTTTGCTTATATTGTGGCATTGATTGCCTATCAAGTATTAAAATAAGGTGTATCTTTATAGGACGACACATAAAATATGAATACGATTCTTCAAAATATATTGACCTTTCTCGCCCTTGCTTTTGCGATTGTTTTTTTATTGAAAAAATTCGTCCTTAAAAAAGCGAAAACAGACAAAGGTTGTGGCAGTGGCGACGACTGTGGCTGTCATTAAAATGACATTATCCAGATGCCGCTGAAGCTTTAGCGTAGGCGCAAAAGAAGGAATTTCTTTTCTTTCACATCAATCCCTTACGATCATTATTGGAATGTGCACTTTGTGCCGAACGGCATCAACGGTCGTACCAAACAACAAATCCTTATAACCTGTATGACCATGGCTGCCCAAAACGAGCAAATCAAAATCCGAAGCATTCACGATTTTAGGGATGCTCTTTTTTGGGGAACCAAAACCGAGTTCAACAGAAACAATAAATCCTTTTTGTTCCAATTTTTCCTTATAGGTATTCAAAAACGCTTCGTCACTTTCTGTTTCATAATCGTCTATTTCATCGCCATAAATCATCGCTCCGGGCGTTTCCACAATATGGATTAGAGTATATTCTGCGTCCTTTCCTCCCAATTGCAAAGCTGTAGAAATACTTTTTTCGTCAGAGGTAGAAAAATCCACAGGAATTGCAATCTTTTTATAAGTCAATGGCTTAATGACCTCATCCACTTTTGCATCCAAAATGTGTGGCACCATTTTTCGATTTTCAAAGTTCATGTGAGAAGTCGTTGTCTTAAAAGTAATATACAATAGAAGCAATACTGCACCAATGGCAATCGGTACGACAAAAACCCAAATATAAATTGGATTTTCCAAAGTGGTCAGCCAACCATTGATTTCGTCATAGACCAATTTCGCATTCAGGCTTACAATAATGACCGTAATCAGCCAAGAGGCAATCCGCAAAGGCCATTTGATATGAAACCCATTCATCAATTTTTTGCTGCTTACAAAATGAATCAAAGGAATGACGGCAAAACCCAATTGCAAACTCAAGACAACCTGGCTCAATACCAACAACCTTCCAGTACCGCCATCGCCAAAATAAATAACTGTAAAAAGTGCGGGAATGATTGCCAACATTCGCGTAATCAAGCGACGTACCCAAGGTTGGATGCGCAAATTCAAATGACCTTCCATCACAATCTGTCCGGCAAGGGTTCCTGTAAGTGTACTGCTTTGCCCAGCGGCTATCAGAGCAATTGCGAAAAATGTTGGTGCGAGGTTAGAACCTAAAAGCGGTTCTAAAAGGGCATGTGCATCTTGGATTTCTGCAATTTCATACATGCCATTTTTATAGAAGACCGAAGCTGCCAGTATCAAAATGGCAGCATTCACGAAAAATGCCAAGTTGAGCGCAATGGCCGAATCTATAAAATTATATTTCAAAGCCTGTTTAATCCCTTTTTTCGTCCGTTCAATTTTTCTGGACTGCACCAATGAGGAATGCAAATAGAGATTATGCGGCATGACCGTAGCCCCAATTATTCCTATGGCAATATAGAGTGCGTTGTTATTGGGAAGTGAAGGAATGAAGCCGGCCATCAAATCGCCCATGTTTGGCTTCGCCAAAAACATTTCGACTAAAAAGGAAAGTCCGATGATGAGAATCAGCCCGATGATGAACACTTCCATTTTGCGCATGCCCTTATTCAGTAGGAACAATAGCAAAAATGTATCCAATGCCGTGATGGATACGCCCCAAACCATTGGCAGATCAAACAAAAGATATAGACCAATTGCCATTCCAATCACCTCGGCAAGATCACATGCCACAATGGCTATCTCGGCAAGTATATACAGAATGAAATTGACCAATGGATTATAAGCTTCACGCGAAGCCTGCGCTAAATCGCGACCGCGCACCACGCCCAGACGCGCGCAAAGACTTTGGAGCAATAACGCCATGATATTGCTCATCAAAAGCACCCAAATGAGTTGATAACCGAACTGGCTTCCTCCAGCAATGTCGGTAGCCCAGTTCCCCGGATCCATGTACCCAACGCTTACCAAATAAGCTGGTCCTAAAAACGCCAATAATTTTTTCCAGGGCGATTTTTTGCCAGTGGTTTCAATGGTTCCATGTACCTCTTCCAATGATTTATGGGAATGTTTCTGCATCGTTGTTAGTTTGTTTGAATATAGAGGTTGTTGGCCGTTTGATGTGAAATATTAATAACGGAGGCATTGATGGAAATTTCCAAAGATTGGTCATAATCTTCCCTTTGCAGAATTTTTATTTTATTGCCCAACGAAATGTTTTGCTTATCCAAATATTGAAGAAATAATGCCGAGGAGTCTTTCACACCCACAAAAACACCTATAGCTCCAACTTTGCATTCCGATAGCAGCATTTTTGAGATTTTTACAAAATTGCCCTGTTTATCAGGAATGGGATCGCCATGTGGATCTACTTTTGGAAACTCAAGAAACTCGTCGAGCTTGTTGGTCAATTTTTCTGATTTGATGTGTTCCAATTGTTCTGCGACCTCATGGACTTCATCCCATGAGAAATTAAGCTTATTGACTAAAAAGTATTCCCACAAGCGGTGTTTTCTAATTACCGAAGCTGCAGTCAACCGTCCAACTTTTGTTAAACTTACACCTTGGTATTTGACGTAATTGGCCAGATCTTTCTCTGCCAATTTTTTAACCATATCGGTAACCGATGAAGCTCTGGTCTCCATCTGCTCTGCGATAGCATTGGTGCTGACGGCTTCGATGCCCTGTTTACCCAAGCGGTAAATTACTTTGAGATAATTTTCTTCAGATTGTGTGACCAAAACAACTATATTATGGACACAAATATATGGATATTTCCTTAAGGTTAAATAAATTTTTAGGGAAGTCTAAAAATTATTTCTTATTGAATTTACCACCCATCCCAATTGCTTGGTCAATATAATGTATTGACAGTTTAATAATATAATACTGTCAAATAAGAATAGGCGACGGATTTGCCTTAAGGCCATTCCATTAAAGATGCGCAAATGATTATTAAGGAAGGTTGGTTTCCTTTTATCTAGGGATTCAGTTTGATAATTTCCTTTGGAACGAATAATTTCGCTAACTTTGATGTATATCAACAGAATGTAGATGAAATACACCCTCTTTTGTATCAGTATGCTTTTGTTCTGTGCTTGTGGCACTACAAAAAAAATAGTGGACAAACCCATTATTTTTGACGAAGAACGAATCCAATTAACCAAAGAATATCTTTCCAGCCGATATGGGCTGGAGCAGGACAATCCTAACATTATACCGAGAATGATTGTACTTCATTGGACTGAAATACCAACCTTACAACAAACCTTTGATGCTTTCAATACATCTAAATTACCCAGCAGGCCTGAAATTGCCAGCGCAAGCATTTTAAATGTGTCTTCACAATTTCTAGTCGATTTGGATGGAACCATTTATCGTTTGATGCCGGAAACTACTATGGCACGACATGTCATTGGCCTCAACCATGCAGCGATTGGCATTGAAAATGTTGGCGGCACCGACAATACGCCTTTGACAAAAGCACAAGTAAAATCCAATATCTGGCTCGTAAAATATTTAGCAAACAAATACCCCATTGAATACCTTATCGGCCATTATGAATACACCAATTTTGAAGGTCATGAACTCTGGCTTGAAAAAGATGACGACTACAGAACAGAAAAAGTCGATCCAGGAGAAGACTTTATGAATGCTGTTAAAAAAGGAACTAAAAAGCTCAATTTAAACTCAGCACCAGCAAAAAGAAATAATTAATTATGAAACCTTTTTTTACCGTATTCCTTGCCGTTTTTTCATTGTCTGCCATAGCTCAAGTTGATGATATGACCTCCAGTCTTTACGACAGTTATTCAAAATATAAGGAACCAAGTTTGGACAATCGACGTATCAAACAAGAAGATATCAAACCCCTCATTAACAAACTCAAGAGCAATCCTGCATATACCGTAAAAAAAGTGGGAGAAAGTATTAAGGGGAAAAACATCAGTTTGATCAGTATTGGAACTGGAGACACAAGCGTTTTTCTATGGTCGCAAATGCATGGTGATGAACCAACTGCAACCCAAGCTATTTTTGACATTTTCAATTTTTTGAACAGTTCTGATTTTAAGGCAGAAAAAGAACAGCTCCTGAGCAAAGTGACGCTTCATTTTTTGCCCATGCTCAATCCTGATGGTGCTGAAGTTTTTACAAGAAGAAATGCTTTGGGTATCGATATCAACAGAGATGCACTTATGTTGCAATCGCCAGAAGGTCAAATCTTAAAGCGTATCAGGGACAGTTTAGATGCTGATTTTGGGTTTAACCTTCACGACCAAAGCACCAATTACAATACGGAGCGCACTGATAAACCAGCTACCCTTTCCTATTTGGCACCTGCATACAATTATGAAAAAGAAATCAATGAAGTTCGTGGAAACGCGATGAAAGTGATTGTGTTTATGAACAACATCATCCAAAACTATGCACCGGGGCAAGTAGGACGCTATAATGATGATTTTGAACCGCGTGCTTTTGGCGACAATATCCAAAAATGGGGAACAAGTGCGATTTTGATCGAATCTGGGGGCTATAAAAACGATGTTGAAAAACAGGAAATTAGAAAGCTCAATTTTGTATCTATTTTATCCGCTTGCTATATCATTGCAAACGGCGAGTATAAAAACATTCCAATCGAAGACTATGAAAAAATTCCACAAAATGATAGTAAATTATTCGACCTCAAAATAGAGCGTTTTACACATAATCTTTTAGGGAAGGATTATATTTTGGACATAGGCATCACCCATTTGGAAATCGAAGACAAAGATCATGAGAACTTTTACAATGTTGGCCGTATTGTAGAAAAAGGAGATTTATCGACCTATTATGGTTATGAAACATTGGACGCCACAGGATACCGACTGATTGAAGGAAAAGTTTATCCTGAAACCATTCAAACTTTGGAAGATTTAAAGGCAATGGACATTTATGAGCTTTTAAAATCTGGTTACACGTATGTACGTTTGGCGCAATATACTTCAAAAGACAAAGAGGTTTTGATGCCTATCAATATCTTGAGCAAAGACCAAAAAGTTCCGGGCTTTTATGTGAATATTGGCAACAATCCCAATTTTGTACTCCAGAAAGATGGCATAGTGGATTATGCTGTTGTTAACGGGTTCTTGATTAACTTAAAAACCAAAGAGAACAATTTGAAGAACGCGCTTTTTTATGATTAATTAGGCACTTCACTAATAATTGTCCCGTAAATATTCAAAAACCATCTGCATATGTTGCTTCACTTCAGATGACGACGCAGTATAATGGTTGTTCATAAAACTGAAAATAAGGGTTTCGCCTGAATTGGTAAGAAGATAACCGCTCAAGGAATAATTGTTGCCCACAGTACCGGATTTCGCATAAATATATGCGCCTTTGTCACTCGCATACCAATTTTTCAAAGTGCCAACATTACCACCAATGGGGAATAAATTGAACAATCGTTCCCTTGGGATTTCAGTATAAAGCTTTTCCAGCACCTGTACAAATGACATTGGTGTAAAAAGATTATATCGACTCAATCCTGAACCATCTACCCAACGGGGTCTTTGCTTTAAGTCTTTTAGTAGATTATTGAGAATGGAATCGCGAATCTCATTGGTGCTTAGAGTGTCCGAAACCATGGAAGATGAAAGAATCAACATTTGTTCTGCCAAAAAATTATCACTCACTTGCATCATACGTTTGTAGAGCGAATCGGATGTGATGCTATATGCAATTTGATCTAATTTGGTATGAGAATTACTTTTGACAGTTACCTTCCCTGGAATCAAGTCATCCCAAAGCTGTTGAATCAAAATAGAATCAATAACCATTGGTATCTCTTCAGCACTATTTTCACCGAGTCTGTAGTAAAAGTTGTTGGTATTAAAATCCCTAATTTTGCTGGTAACGGTATATTGCGTGTGTTTCCTTAAGGCATGGGGAATAACTTTCAGGCTATCTTCATTGGTGACAGTTACCACATTGCCATACATTGGGAAACTACTGCGCTCTGGACTGAAATAGGTATCATAATCTTCCCAGGCCCATCCTGGTCCAAATTTAGCATCAGATAGATTGTTAATGATCAATTGCACATTTTTATAATCTCCAATCATTTTTATAGCTGTACTATCATTAAAATAAGGATGCAAAAACGTAGGGTCACCTGTGCCTTTTATCATAATGGTGTCGTTGCCTATGTGATATGTAAACGCTGGGATTTTCTCTGGCAAAAAGTGTAAGGCAGTAAATAAGGTAAAAATTTTAGTGTTACTCGCTGGTGTAAAATACTTATCGGCATTATACATATATACCGTATCCTTGGTTCTAGGATTATAAACCATCAATCCCGTAAACTGATTATCATAAAAAGAAGCACTTAAATTTATAGAAAGTGTTTTTGATACCTGTGTTGATTTGCAATTGCTTAAAAGCAAAGCAATCAATAGATACCCACACAAGTGAATACTTTTCCAAAAGGATTTAAGAATCTTCAATTCAGTAGTTTTCATTGCCCCTAAAGTTAACAGCTTAAATGTGACATAAATTTAAGATTTTAATTGCATAAAATGATTTTTGGACTCCATCCATGGTATCATCTCCAAGACTACTAAATATAAGAACTTATACGTGCTTAAAAAAAGGATTCAAGTGAGATATGCAGTCGATGATGTTTGATTTAAAATTAATTTTCCTAAATTTATGTTACAAACAACCAAAAACTCTCTCATTATGCAAAAAAAAACTACCCTCTCTTTGCTCGTTTTTTTTACTTCTGCAGTTTTAATGTTATTCGCACAGAACACCACGGTTAGTGGTAAAGTTGCCGATGCTTCCAACATTCCAGTGCCAGAAGTCAACATTCAAGAGGAGGAAGATTCTAGTGGCGAGTACCCAGGTGAATGGTTCAGACGCGCAAGCTATCCTTCCACCGAGTTAAACAGAAATAGATTGAATGTTGAAGCCAATCAACAAACACCAATAACACCAGTATGGTGGG
>JBDSFP010000207.1:0-4975 GCA_039919415.1 Aquaticitalea sp.
AAGTGAATAATTAGGATTATCTTCCACCACATCGTGCAGCAGGGCGGCCGCAATACAGGTGGCATCCAAACCAATTTCAGAAGCCACAATGGTCGCCACCGCAATTGGATGCAGGATATAAGCCTCACCCGATTTACGACGTTGGTCTTTGTGTGCATCTACAGCAACATCAAAAGCACTTCGGATGAGTTTTTTATCGTCGTCAGTAAGGGTTTGGTAACTTACCTTGAGCAGCTTTTTGTAGGCTTTGGCGATGTCTGCATTTTCCTTGTCTAATTCTACATCTGTCATAAACTAAATATAAGATAATGAAAGTTAATGGGCAATGGTTTTTTTGGAATTTGTTTTGTGGAAATTCGTTTAAACTGAATTAGGATTAATGTTTACATTTACTTGTTTGAACTTTTAACGACCATATAAAGCATGGCAAAATTCATTATTGCCAATAGCAACATTGGAATGCGTCTGAACATCATGTCGGTTTGTATGAGTTTATCAATTAATTCTAATGAAAAAGCTTGATCCAATTGTAATTGAATTGGGATTTGAATGGTTATGGTAGAAATCAACACGACCGAATTAAAAAATAATGTTAAAAAAACCATCCATTTTGGAATAACCATTGGCCGAAACCAAAATAAAAGTATTTGCGGAATAAAAGAAAGAAAGAAGAAAATGACAAACAAAGGAATGATTTGTGAACTATCAACATGATGAAATTTAGGGAATTCCGCTGGACCAACCCATCTCCAAGTTCTATAAGCCACAAGAGAATTTACTACTCCACCTCCAAATACATAAAATGAAAGTAGAATGTAAATTGAAAATACGATACTTGAAATTTTGTTTTCGTTTTTCATTTTAATGCACCAATTGCAAATAAATATAAACTAAATTGGATGAATATTTTCATTGCCATATAGTCTTGTGAAAGCTGATATTTCCAACACTAGCAGTGAGGAATTAAGTATTCGTCGTTTCTTTTCCATTTTTATTATTCAAGGATGTGATTTATGAAATTCAATTCCTTTCTTGGATTTTTTCAAAGCCATGTAAAACTGAAATGCGGCTACAAAAAGGAATGTAATTGGTAATGCTTTTTTACCGACATTGAAATAGTCAATTGCTATAATTATTGATAAAATTCCTTCAATAACAAAAAAAAGACCATCGATCCAAGGAACTTTCTTTTCTATTATTGGATGTAATAATGCAAGTGTCAAGAACAGGAGTGCGGCAATACCAAAAAAGAGATAGGAGCCAATTCCACTTTGATATTTTTCATAAGAATTTATGAGAATAACAAGGCCTGCTCCAATGTGTGCAACCCTATTTCGTTTATCCCTGTTTTTTATAAGATGCTTTAAAATCATTTTGTCAAATTAAAAGCTCTGTCAAAAATTACCGCTAATTAGAAAGTATGAAATCTTTTTCTAACGCTTCATCTGTCATAATCTAAATGTAGGATAAAGAAATGTAGTGGGCAATAGTTTTTATTGGGAAAATTTGTGAAGGATTATTTAAGTTAAGCGACTCGCCGAAGTTGCGACTTGGGCATCAGACTATTTTCTGCTCGTAAAAAATATAAATAGAAAACCAATGTTAAGGATTGCAAAATGCAGCAATTGTGTTTTGCTAGTGTTTGAGGTAGTATTTATATTCTTCGCAGACTTGCCCAAACAATAAGACAAAATGCTAAAAGAGCACTAATAGTCCGAACTATATGCCATGACCACCATTTGTTTCTCAATTCATACCAATCATTTGGAGGATCTAATTTATTCCAAGTCATTACTGTACTATTGATAGGTTGATTACCAAAACGAGTTACAAGACCACTTATAATTAATAAAACTGCTGCAACAACAAGGATTATAAAAACAGTCTTATTGTCCTTCAGCATAAAAGCGGATATTAGTGTGAGAATAATTGTTGACAATCCAAGAATAGGCATAAGTGTATTTAAGGCAATAATTACGCCTTGTTGTTGCTCTACGTAAGTTTGATCAGAAAGATTGAGAGGATTATAGCCAATCCATATTCCGAACAAAGTTCCTGCTACAAGTCCCACGATAAAAATGTTGAGAAAACGAACAATTAAAAATATCATAGTCTTTTGTTTTTAGGAGTTACATACACTATTATGAGTGCTAACTTGAATATCAGCGAATCGTTTTAATACTTCCATAAACTCGTTACAAGTGTATTATATCAGAAGATAATCGAAGTACGTTTATTTTTTTTACATAGTCAAATATTAAAACCTCAATTCCGACATCCTCGTAAATACCCACGTGAAACAAACACTCTTCTTCTTTCTATTATTCCCAACCCTGCTATTCTCCCAAAAAATAGACAACACAGTCTCATTTCGGAACATACAAAATGACAGCTATTTCCGTTTCAATTACGAAAACGATTATTTCGCAGCAACGGACGAGAATTATTCACAAGGCTATAACTTTGAATTGGTATTGCCGGTGTTTAAAAAGAATCCAATTAACCATTTATTTTTTATTCCAAAGGAATCAACGATTAAATATGGCCTAGCTCTTGGCGCTATTGGTTACACACCAAATCATTACGAACTCCCTGAAATTCAAGTTGGAGACCGACCTTTTGCAACAGCTATTTTACTAAAGAGTTTTTTGGTGGCAACAGATACCATTCATAAATCACGATTGACATCCTCATTAAGTCTTGGTCTGATTGGTCCTGCTACTTTTGGCGAAGAAACGCAAGTAGCCATCCACAAAGCAACTGGTAACAAAACGCCAATGGGTTGGCGTAATCAAATAAATAATGATGTGGTCCTCAATTATCGAATGAGCTACGAGAAGCAAATTCTAAAGTATCGAGAGCTGTTTACGCTTCAAGGAGTATCGAGTGTGCAGTTGGGCACATTGTTTACGAATGCGTCAATCGGATTCAATACAACTATTGGACTTGTCAATTCTCCTTTTAAAAATTCTAATAAAAGATTTTCCATTTATCTCTATTCACAGCCAATTGTCAGCGTGATTGGTTATGACGCCACGCTGCAAGGTGGACTTTTCAATAAAAGCAGTCCGTACACCATTGCAAACGGCGACATTGAACGATTGACGGCCCAATTTGATTATGGTCTAATTCTTAAAACGAGGACACTTTACTTTGAGTTTTCGAGAAGCTTGATTACCAGAGAAATCTCTACTTTGGACTCTGCCGCTTGGGGTGGAATTAGGATTGGGTTTACGTTTTAACTGGGGGATTTAGAAGTTTTAGATGACCAATCTAAAGCGTGATGGATTGTAAATCTTACGATGTTACGTTCATAAAAATCAGTTCCTGAAGCGCGTTTTTGATACGAATTGATGTAACCCAACTCAAATCCTAATTTTTTCATAGCCATGTATTGAATACTACCCCCAAATCTGTTTTGGTCAAACGTGTTGTTTACTATATTTTTTCCAAAATTGACAAAAACTTCCTCATATGCTTTTAAATTGAGTTTCTGCACTGGCTGATATTGAAGTTCCAGTTTGTAGCTTATGCGGTAATTTCCAAACTGCAGGTTTCCATTTTCTGGTTTGAAATAACGCAACGCTGTCCCAAAACGCTGGTTCATATTGAATTTTTGGAAAAGTTGATTTTTATAGCCGATTTCCAATTGTGGGCGAAAACCAGGTTGCGTAAAACTTACCTCTTTATGGGCATCTTGTGGAAGGGCCTGACGGTAATAGGTCAAACCTGCGCCAAGGTTCCAACCTTTGCTTAACTGATAGTGTGCCATAGTATGGGACAAGAACTGATACTGACGCCAAGGAATCCAATAGGTGCGCTCTTCAAGTTGCTGTGATGCAGACCAATGATTATTAATCTTGAGTTTCAATTGATATCGCATCCAAAGCTGACTCTGATGGTCAATATTTTTTTGTGAATATCCTATGGATGAAATCAAGATAGTTATCAATAAAATACCGCAAGCACGATGTGTAAGCATTGATTTCATTTCGCTAATGTTTAATCCATTTTGGAATGAGGGTATGTGTCTTTTTCATTTCATTAAATTTTGAACGCGCTCCAGCAATGTAGGATGTGAATAATGAACCCAAACGTAGGCAGGATGTGGTGTGAGATTGCTCAAACTGTTTTTGGAAAGCTTTTTTAAGGATGTCATCAATGGTTGTTCGGCGTAAGTTCCTTTGGCATAATCATCCGCTTGGTATTCAAACTTTCTCGAAAAATGATTCATGATAAAGCCAGTGATTTCCGATATAGGCGAGTAAAGCAATCCAAAAGCAATCAACCCAACATGAAAGCTCGGAATTTTCACACCAAGTGCATTTGACAATAAAGGATTGGAAATAAAAATAGACAAGATGTAAAACGTCAAACCTGTCAATATAATGGAAGCAATCAAGTTGAAAATAATGTGCTTCTTTTTATAATGTCCCACCTCGTGTGCCAACACCGCAACGATTTCCTCTTCCTCCAAATCATTCACCAAGGTATCATATAAAGTGACCCGTTTTTCACTTCCGAAACCTGAAAAATAAGCATTCGCTTTAGTGCTTCTTTTGGAACCATCCATAACGAAAATTTTTTCCAAATTAAACCCAACTGAAGCTGCATAGTCCGAAATTTTATCTCTCAAACTCCCTGCTTCCAAAGGTTTTTGCTTGTTGAAAATTGGTACTATCAATTTCGCATAAAACATATTCATAAACACCGTGAATACTGTGACCAATCCCCAAGCATACAACCAAAAATAAGTTCCGGAAATGTGATAGAACCAAATGATAAGCGCCAAAATGCCGCCACCAACAATCGCCATCATGAGCAAACCTTTGACTTTGTCCAGCCAAAAAGTCTTTTTGGTTGTTTTGTTGAAACCGAACTTTTCTTCAATGACAAATGTTTTATAATAGGAAAACGGTGTGGAGATAATATCGCTGCCCAACATAATAATCCCAAAGAAAATCAATGCGACGAT
>JBDSFP010000215.1:0-2893 GCA_039919415.1 Aquaticitalea sp.
GTATCAAGTTCTTGGAAAATGTTCGAATAAATATAGCCTTGGAGCATGATAATTTTGCCTTTTTAAAATTGAAAGTTAAAGTGCGAGACAAGATTGTTGCGGATGGCCTGAATGACGACACCTTTGATGTGACCAATAAAGGAATTCATTTGGATGCTATAAAATTCAATGAACTGATTGAAGATGATAACACTATTTTGGTTGATATGCGCAATCATTATGAAAGCGAAATTGGGCATTTTAAAAATGCCATTACCCCAAATGTTGATACATTCAGGGAATCGCTTGATATTATAGAAGAAGATTTAAAAGACCACAAAGAAGATAAAAATCTGGTCATGTATTGCACTGGAGGTATCCGTTGCGAAAAAGCGAGTGCGTATTACAAACACAAAGGATTTAAAAATGTGTATCAATTGGATGGTGGCATCATCAATTATGTGAGACAAGTTGAAGCCGATAAACTTGAAAATAAATTCATTGGTAAAAATTTTGTGTTTGATCAACGACGTTCCGAACGGATTTCGGAACATGTCATCGCACATTGCCATCAGTGTGGAAAACCAGCCGACTTGCACACCAACTGCGCCAATGATGCCTGCCATTTGCTCTTTATACAATGCGAAGAGTGCAAAGTGAAAATGGATAATTGTTGTTCTATAACTTGTAAGGAAGTGCATCAATTACCTTATGAAGACCAAAAGGAAATGCGAAAAGGACAAGGTAATAGTAATGATATTTTTAAGAAAGGGCGAACCGATCATTTGCCATATAAGAAGGATTTAAGAAATATATTTAAGATTATAAAACAGCAGAAATAGTAGTTTTAGTCAAAATAAAAACTTTATTTTTTGGAAGTTAAAATGACAATGATGCCAATTTACTTCTATTGGACTTAATAAATAATCTTATCTTTACGTTTTAAAATAAATCACTAATCTTCGTTCGTTGCGTTTGGTAACGGATTTTATATACATACATTATGAGTTGCACTAGTTGCTCAACCGGGAAGGATGGACAACCAAGAGGATGCAAAAACAACGGAACCTGTGGCACTGACAGTTGCAATAAGTTGACGGTTTTTGATTGGTTGGCCAATATGACGCTTCCCCAGGGACAGGAACCCTTTTTAGGAGTTGAGGTCCGATTTAAGAATGGGCGTAAACAATACTATAAAAACACCGAAAGTCTTACTTTAAGCATTGGGGATGTCGTGGCAACACAAGCACAATCCGGTCATGATATTGGAATGGTTACGCTGACAGGCGAATTGGTCAAAATTCAAATGAAGCGTAAAAAAGTAGATATCAATAATGAGGAGGAAGTGATGAAAATCTACCGAAAGGCTTCCCAACGCGATATAGACGTATGGTCAGAAGCTCGTGACAAGGAAGACCCGATGAAAGTCAAGGCACGTAGATTTGCGATTGATTTAAAGCTTCAAATGAAAATCTCCGATATTGAATTTCAAGGTGATGCGAGCAAAGCAACTTTTTATTATACAGCTGAAGAACGTGTTGATTTTAGGGAACTCATTAAATTATTTGCCAAAGAATTCCGAACACGTATAGAAATGAAACAAGTGGGTTTCCGTCAGGAAGCTTCACGTTTAGGAGGAATTGGATCCTGCGGACGAGAATTGTGCTGTTCTACGTGGCTGACCGACTTTAGATCGGTGAGCACCTCAGCAGCGCGATATCAACAACTGTCATTGAATCCTTTGAAACTGGCAGGACAATGTGGGAAATTAAAATGCTGCCTCAATTATGAATTGGATGCGTATCTAGATGCATTGAAGGATTTCCCGAAAACAGACACAAAGCTCTATACTGAAAAAGGAACGGCAATATGCCAAAAAACAGATATTTTTAAAGGCCATATGTTGTTTGCCTACGAAGGCGAATGGATGAATTGGCACAAATTGACGACTGCCCAAGCCAATGAAATCATTGAATTGAATAAGAAAAAAGAAAAGGTGGCTAGCCTTGAAGAATATGCCTCCGAATTGATTGAAGAGGTAAAATCAGATTATGAAAATGTGGTGGGACAAGATAGTTTGACCCGATTTGATAGCCCTAAAAGAAATAACAAACGTAGAAATAACAAAAGCAAAAACAATAGAAAAGAAAACGTTGGAGCTGCAAATGGACAAAATCCCCAACAAAAATCCTCTCAAAGAGGCCAACAGAAAAGCCACCAAAAAAAGCAAAACCGCAACAGACCACCAAAAAATCCAAATAACAATAATGCCAAATAAGAGTGCTTGGTTATTCATTATCATTTTAGCTGTAATTCTGGGTTCTTGCGACTCCAATCGCGTGTTTGATGAATATAAATCGGTGCCAAATAAGTGGCTTAAAGATTCCATTATCTCCTTTCAGGTCAATCCTCCAGATTCCATCAACCCTTATAATTTATTTGTGAATGTCAGAAACACAAACAATTATAAATTCAGCAATTTATTTTTGATCGTGGAAATGGTCTATCCACATGGAAAAACCATCAAAGATACTTTGGAGTATCAAATGGCTAAACCTAATGGAGAACTTTTGGGTGAAGGCATCACAGACATAAAAGAAAATAAACTTTGGTATAAAGGTTACGACAAAACTTTCAAATTTGAAGAGATTGGCGATTATAAAATCAACATTCAACAGGCAATGCGAAATAATGGGGATATAAATGGCGTTGATAATTTGGAAGGCATTACAGATGTCGGTTTTCGGATAGAAAACACTAATAAATAAATTTTCATTATGGCGAAAAAGCAAGCAACAACTCAGGATTTTCCGAAATACATCCGATGGTTTTGGATGACTTTTATAGGAGGCATTGTATTGATTGTTCTATTGTTTTTATTGGCATCTTGGGGTGCTTTTGGGGACATGCCAGA
>JBDSFP010000232.1:0-6010 GCA_039919415.1 Aquaticitalea sp.
GATGCCTACAAAGCCCAAGTACCTAATGGGTCGCAAAAGGAATTCAAGGAGGCCGACCAACGGGTCAATTTATTGTACAATGCCATAGAAGGTAAAGCCATCAAGATTTTTCCTGTGCCAAATGATGATAATAATAAATGGATTTCTCCAATCGAATTTAGGGATGAAGGCTATCGTGAGAAAATTAAGGATTCGCTTTTAGGAAATTTCATAAAAAATGGATTCGGTGCCTATTTGATCACCTTGAACAAAGCCAAGCAAACAGGCGATTATTCCAAAGCAGAAGATTTATTGACAGGTATCAAAAAAACGCAACAAAAATATGGTAGTGCAGTTATGCTGTCTGATAAAAAGGTTAGTACCGAAATCACTTATAACAAATACGACATCTTCAAAAAGCTTTTCAGTTGGTATATGTATGCTGGTACCTTAATGATCATCTTTCTGATTGTCCAGATATTTAAGGATCGCAGCAAATTTGTGAAGATCAGTGTCATCATTTTCCGATGGATTGTGATAGGTTTGTTCTTGCTTCACACAGGTGGCCTCATCACACGCTGGTACTTGTCTGGTCACGCACCTTGGAGTGATGCCTACGAATCGATGATTTATGTAGCATGGGCAACGATGTTCTTTGGTTTGTGCTTTGGTCGTAAGAGCGATTTGACGATTGCTTCCACAGCCTTCGTAACGTCCATCATTTTAATGGTAGCACATTGGAATTGGATGGATCCTTCCATTTCAAATTTGGAGCCTGTATTGGATAGTTATTGGTTGATGATACACGTTGCCGTCATTGTCATGAGTTATGGACCATTTACACTTGGAATGGTGCTCGGTGCGGTTTCGTTATTGCTCATGGCATTCAGCAACCATAAAAATAAAGATAAATTGCTTTTGAGCATCAAAGAACTCACCATCATCAACGAAATGTCCTTGACCGTTGGGTTAATATTATTGACGATCGGAAACTTCCTAGGTGGCATGTGGGCCAACGAAAGTTGGGGACGTTATTGGGGCTGGGATCCAAAAGAAACTTGGGCACTCATCAGTATTATGGTCTATGCTTTTGTCATTCATATGCGTTTGGTACCAGGGCTTCGTGGCCGTTTTGGTTTTAATTTGGCATCGATAATTGCCTATGCGAGTATTTTGATGACTTATTTTGGTGTGAATTTCTACTTATCGGGCTTGCATGCCTATGCGAGTGGTGATCAGATTGTAAGCTTGAAATTTATTTTGATTACGGTTGCAATAGTTGCCATATTAGGATTTTTCGCTTACAGGAAATACAGATTGTATTATAAGAAGTAATTCCGAATCAATAAAATTGACCACAAAAAAAGATGACCGACTATTCAGTTGGTCATCTTTTTTTATTCGATACTAGAAACTAGAAAATGTTCCAATTACCTAGTCAACCAGCCTCTTCTACTTGCAGTTGCAATAGCATAAGGTGTGATCCAGAACAAACCGAAGGTATATAAAATACTATAGGAATAGGCCCATAAAGATTCTGATAACTTATAGCGTTTGGCATAAAACAGCACTGGAAAACTCGCAAGGACCAAAATACCCAATAATGTTGAACTTAAAAACAAAATTGGATGGGTCGAAATGAAAAACAACATAAAGAGGATGAATGGATAACTCATCACAATTTTGATGGCTTGACTGATGAATAATAATCGTGTTCCTAATTTGGAGCCTTTCCTAAAATCGGTAAACACATATTTTGACATCGCAATATTTTCCCGCACGTTGCTGCGACCCCATCGAATGAACATTTTATATAGCCCTCTGTATCGTTCCGGCACGTTGGTATAGCAATAAGCATTTCGTTGGAACAGCACATCGTGTCCTTGTTTCAAAATCATATTGGTCATTGCTCTATCTTCGCCAATATCTGATGGTTTTCCCATAAAGGTTTGGTTGATCCATGCAGGAAGACAAGCGAAAACCGCAGAACTTCTATAGGCCGCCAAAGCACCGGGAGTACAAAGTACAGAGTTCAGGGTGCTTTCCGCTGAACGTTGAAATTCAAAACTCAATACAAAGCTGACATTCAACATTTTGGGTAGAATCGCTTGCGTATTGTTCAGTACTCTGATATTTCCTGCCACAGCTCCACAGTTCTCATTCACGACAAATGGACTAACCAAATTTCGAAGTGTATTGGTTTTTACCACAGAATCACTATCCACAGTCACGAAAACATCGCCTGTACCAAGATGAAAACCACGATACAAAGCATGTCGTTTTCCTTTATTTTTAGGTTG
This sequence comes from Aquaticitalea sp., assembly GCA_039919415.1. Taxonomy (GTDB): domain Bacteria; phylum Bacteroidota; class Bacteroidia; order Flavobacteriales; family Flavobacteriaceae; genus JBPOFM01. The sequence goes on from JBDSFP010000232.1 coordinate 2,280, forward strand.
TTGATAGATAGCCAATCGGTCCCCCAATTCTTTTTTGGCCTCCTGCATCCAGTGCCAAGTATCGTCCTTACTGCCGTCATCGATAGCCAGCAATTGCAACTTCCCTTCAGGATAATCGCTATTCGCCAAACTCATCAATGTGTCCCAAACCTGTTTGCCTTCATTAAAAGCCGGAACAATTACGGTACAGGTTGGCAACTCTTCATTAGAAACCGATTTAATAGATCGATATCTAAAGTAGAGATAAAGATTATATATAAAAAAGACAGCTTTAAATACAAATAAAGCCATGGCGACTATGAGAAAAGGAAAGCCCCATGAAGAATTTAGACGTTCCAAATGGAATTTATCAAAATCGCCCTGTAAGGCATATACAAAAAAAGCAGATCCAATCAACAGGATAAAAGTGCACATCAGCACACTTACTGTCCAGGGATTGGTCGCTTCGTTTTGCGACATCGGATTATTGGTTAATTGAGTGCTTGTATGACTCTTAGAAGGTTTTGAAGCAGTGGAATTGGTTATAGTTGAGCTAACAGTTGTTTTTTGCGTTAGGGTTTCACTTGTCATTGTTGAGGGCATATTATTTGTTGTAAAAAGAGTTTTTTGTTAATGGATTATAAACCTTGAATGTTTACCTCCATACCATAAGCAACTCATGTGCCATTTCCTCATTGGGCGTGAACTAGAAATTATTTCGCTCAATTACTGAGTAAAGTGTGTAATTTTTACTCAAATCCCCTTTACAAATCAATACACAGTTACACAATAAGGTTCAATAAAAAGCATTCAATTAGCCATTTTTAATAAGGAATTAAAAATGATAAATTTTGTATTTTTATAATTCATAAAAATACATAGGGCATCTCTTTTTAAAAACATCACAAAATGTCAAAAGAACTATCATCCGACCAGCAACAAAAATTGCTTAGAACTCTTCATTCCCGTTATGAAAAAAACAGGAATCGTCATAAAGGTATGGAATGGGACAAAATACAGTACAAACTGGAAGCCAATCCAGAAAAACTTTGGTCGTTATACCAAATGGAAACAACAGGAGGAGAGCCAGACGTTGTGGATTATGATATAAAGACTGATGAATATATATTTTACGATTGCTCGTCAGAAAGTCCTAAAGAACGCAGAAGTCTTTGCTACGACCGTGAAGCTTTGGATGCCAGAAAGCAAAATAAACCAAAGAGTAACGCGATGGAGAATGCAGGTACTCTAGGCATTGAATTGATGACAGAAGAGCAGTACCGCAACCTCCAGAAAATGGGGATTTTTGACACCAAAACCTCCAGTTGGCTAAACACACCTTCAGAAATCAGGAAACTCGGTGGTGCGATTTTTGCCGATTACCGTTATGGAAGGATTTTCATCTATCACAATGGCGCGGAATCCTACTATGCTGCGAGGGGCTTTCGTGGTGTGTTAAGGGTTTAGTTAGCGCTTTCAATATTATAATTTTAAAATAATTGCAACAGTAAGTAAGTATCATTTATTTTTCGAAAATAATAATTAATAAGATGTATAATAGAGCTGAAATGTGAGTTTTTGTGATAGTAAAAAGAACCACAACCAAATGAATTTAAACCAAATATCAGTTCCCTCTTTAGTTTTAACAAAATCATTTCCCTTTTACGAAAAACTCGGATTGAAATTAATTGTAAAATCCATGCCTAAATAAGCAAGATTTGATTATCCAAACTGAAATTCTACATTTTCATGCCGCAAACTAATGAACTATTGAAAGGAGAAGGCAATTACGTCTATTTTGAATGTAAGAATTTTTAACCAATATGTTGGAGAGATTCAAGAAAAGGGAATTAAAGTTGACTAAGAGTCAACTGCGCAAAAGTGGTTATGAAGAGAAGCAAGAGTAAAAGATATGGATGGTAATCAATTGATTTTATTCTACGCCGGGGAAAACAGATTAAATCCACCTTGGAAGTTAATAACCTAAATTAAATTTCAGCTCTTTTAAGATTTCTTGTCATAAACAAACAACCACCAACTAAATTGACGCTCTCATAAAAACTTCCGAAATTTTCGCAAAAGCAATCTCCTTAAAGTCAGACACCACCAAATCGGCCAAACGATAATCCTGGTCTTTGGAGTTCAAACTATCATACCCAACACAAAATATCCCTGCAGCCTTCGCAGCCTCAATACCATTGGTCGAGTCCTCAATCACAATACACTCATGAGGCTGATGGCCCGAAGCCGAAGCCGCTTTTTCAAAAATCTCTGGATGTGGTTTGGAGGCCTTCAAGTCAGCGCCGCTCAGTTTCGCTACAAAATAACTACTTAAGTTAAAACGTTCAAAAATATTATTGATATTCCCCATAGAAGCAGAAGAAGCCAATACCAGTGTCAATCCCTTTTGGTGATATTCTTTGATAACATCCAAAACTCCATCAATTAGTCCCAACGATGCATCCGTCTCAAACAGATATTTAAAATGATGACGCTTAAGCTCCGCGAGGGTTGCTGGCCCCATTGTTAAATTAAAATACTCACACAATCGTTTACAAATGGCTAAAGTCGCTTGCCCTGTAAATGAGGCATACAGAGCATCAGAAACGTAAATATTCACATCATCAAACATTCTGTAATACGCAGAGTGGTGCAGAGGCTCGGTGTTGACAATCACACCGTCCATGTCAAAAATTACAGTTTTAAGCATAGTTCAGTTGTTGGTTATAACGAATATAGGAATTTGATAATAACCTTAAATGATTTTAAGATGAGGTTCGTTTTTTTACGATGTATTAACATTTTTCGTAATTTTAAACCATAAAATAATTAAGACATGTCAAAGAAAATATACGGATTGAATACCATTTGCACACATGTTGGCGAAATTAAGGATGAGCAGTTCAAAGGGGCCGTTTCTCCTATATATATGTCCACCTCATATCAGTTCGATGACGTCGACATCAAACGCTATCCACGCTATTTCAACACGCCCAACCAAGAACATCTATCCAAGAAAATAGCCGCATTGGAACATACCGAAGCCGCTATGATTTTCGGTAGCGGGATGGCGGCCATCAGCACAGCATTGTTGACATTTTTACAAAATGGAGACCATATTGTCGTGCAAAACACATTATATGGAGGAACGAGCAATTTCATTAAGGAGGAATTCCCAAAATACGGAATCGAATACACCTTCACGAATGGTTACGAAGTCTCCGATTTTGAAGCAGCCATCAAACCAAACACAAAAGTGATTCACATAGAAACACCTTCCAACCCATTATTGACTATTACCGACATCAAGGGCGCGGCAGAATTGGCAAAATCCAAAGGACTGATCAGCACCATAGATAATACCTTTGCAAGTCCAATCAATCAAACACCGGCCGATTTTGGTATCGATATCATTATACATTCAGCTACTAAATACCTTGGTGGTCACTCCGATATTTTGGCAGGTGCTGTGGCATGCAACAATGCCCACATGGAAAAAATCTGGAATGTCGCAAAAAACCTTGGAGGTAGTTTAAGCGATTTTACCGTTTGGATGCTCGAACGCAGCATGAAAACACTCGCCTTAAGAGTGAAAGCGCAAAACAGAAATGCGGTGAAACTTGCCAAGTTTCTTTCCAAACACGAAGATGTGAAAAATGTGTATTATCCAGGCCTGAAAACACATCCACAATATGATCTTGCAAAATCACAGATGAAAGGTTTTGGAGGTATGTTATCCTTCGAACTCGCCG
>JBDSFP010000273.1:0-5703 GCA_039919415.1 Aquaticitalea sp.
CTCAAGCCGCCGATTGGATTATACGACCAGAGTTGAGCACCGCACATCTCGACCAAGAACATAGGGATTTAGTGTATGAAAAGAAAGTACAGTTGACTCCGCATGTCGTTTATTTGGCAAATTCCAGCAATGTAAAAGTAGGCGTTACCAGAAAAAGCCAAATTCCCACCCGTTGGATAGACCAAGGTGCCCACGAAGCCATTGAAATTGTTGAAGTTCCTAATCGATATTTAGCAGGAATTACGGAAGTCGCGCTTAAAGAACATGTCAGTGACAAAACCAATTGGAGAATGATGTTGAAGAATGATATCATAGATCAAAATTTGGTAGAATGGCGCGAAAAATTGAAGCAATTCATTCCGGAGGAAGCTAAAAACTATTATATCGAAACTAATGCTGAAACCAATATCGAATTTCCTGTGTTGCATTATCCCGAAAAACCCAATAGCCTCAGTTTAGATAAAACGCCGAACTTTACAGGTGTTTTAAAAGGAATCAAAGGTCAATATTTGATTTTTGAAGATGAGACGGTGTTTAATGTGAGAGGAAGTGAAGGGTATGTGGTGCGTATTGCAATTCAGAAATAAAAAAGGCGCATCGTATAAATGCGCCTTTAAATATGTTGAAAAAGGATGTCTAAACGTCTTCCTGATCTCTCAAATTCTGAATATATTCAGCCTTTTGTATCTCACGTCTGCGTTTTACTGATGGCTTTGTGAAAAATTGGTTTTCGCGCAAATTCTGCATAACCTTCACATTTCTGTGTTTACGCTTGTAACGTTTCAGTGCACGTTCGATATTTTCTCCTTCTTTGATTTCGATTCTTAACATGTATGGGTTTTATAGTGGTGTTGTGTTTATATTTAAGTCTATCCTAAATACGTTTTTAATATTTTGCTTTTTGAGGTATGACGCAAACGTCGGATGCCTTTTTCCTTAATCTGGCGAACACGTTCGCGAGAAAGGTCGAAAGTTACGCCTATTTCATCCAAACTCATAGGCATTTCGCCACCAAGTCCATAATATAATTTAATCACATCGCCTTCTTTGTTTGATAAGGTCTCCAAAGCCCTATTGATTTCAAGTTTCAACGAATCTGCCATCAAATCGCTATCTGGACGTGGCGATTCTGTATGTGAAACCACATCATAAAGACTAAAATCCTCACCTTCTCGTAATGGAGCATCCATAGACAAATGGCGTCCAGAATTTTTCATTGAAAGTTTTACATCGCTCAAGGTCATGTCTAATTCGTTGGCAATTTCCTCTGTACTTGGTGGTCGTTGATAGGATTGCTCCAAAAAGGAATAGGCTTTATTGATTTTGTTGATGGAACCAATCTTGTTCAAAGGCAAACGTACCACACGAGCTTGTTCTGCCAACGCCTGTAAAATCGCTTGGCGAATCCACCAAACTGCATACGAAATGAACTTGAAACCGCGTGTTTCATCAAAACGTTTCGCCGCTTTTACCAAGCCAGCATTCCCTTCATTGATTAAATCAGGAAGGGTCAAGCCTTGATTTTGATATTGTTTGGCGACAGAGACCACAAAACGTAGATTGGCAGTCACCAATTTATCGAGAGCCACTTGGTCATCTTCCCTGATAAGTTGCGCTAACTCCACTTCCTCATCTGCTGTGATAAGTGGGAGTTTACTGATGTCCTGCAAGTATTTGTCTAGGGATTTGGATTCGCGGTTGGTAACTTGTTTCGTGATTTTAAGTTGTCTCATATATTCATTTTAGGTTATTATAAACTTCTTATACTACATTATAATCGAATATTTGAGAAAAGCAAATTTATTCATGCATCTTTAACAAAATCTTAGGAATCACTAAACCCTACTTAATGTATTAAGACATTCTAGCGACATAACCAAACCTTATTGATTTAATTCTAGAATTCCTAGTTTCAATTCAAGTTCAAAATTTAAACTGTGTACTACGGAAATCGTACTTCGTAAATCAGTTCACCGAATCCTTCTTTTTTTTCTTCCCACCCAAAAGTCCGCCGAGCACATCCTTGACGCCTTGTTCGATTGGGTCAGGAATCGTGGTGGTTTTTGTAGAATCCGTTGCGGATGGTGTATTCGGAAGCGTCGGTGCTTCCGGTTTACTGTTATTTTTATCGCCAGCCAATCCGATCAGCAAATCCTTGATTTTATCTTTGCCTTGACCGATCAATTTTTGTTTTTCTATTTCAATCAACTGCTGTGTCAGCTTGCTGATGCCGCTTGTTAAATCTGTGGAAATCTGAGGGCTTGTAAAGGTACCTGTAATATTCGCGATTACTGGAATGGTCAAATTATTGACTTGGTTATCGTTGATCTTTCCAATCAGTCTGTTGATGTCGCCGCCCAAATATTTGGCAGGCACATTGAAAACGGCATTATATTTCAAGGATTTATCAAAGCCATGTGAGCCGGCTATGGTAATACCAATATCTTTATAATTAAGGTCAAAAGGTTTCACGCTGACCATCCCGTTGGCAAATTCCAAATTGGCAACCAAATTTTTCAAATCCAATTTACTAAAATCGATGAAGTTAAGTGCACCGTCCAATTTGCTCAACAGTGGACTTTGCGCTTCATTGATTTCGGTTGTCAATAATTGTGCAAATGCACTTCCTGAAACGGTATTCAATTGTGGGGAAAACTTCTTGTCCAACAAGCCAGAGATATTGATGTTAGTATTCAATTTTCCTTGTAATACTTTTGCGATTGGCGCCAGACTTTGGAGTAAATCCAAATCGCTGAACGATTTCGCAATGTCAAAACCATTGGCGTCCAATTTCAAATTGAAGGAAGGTGTATCCGTTTTGGTGCTCACATTTCCCGAAACTGTCAGCAAACCATCAAATAATTTTGAAGTCAAATTGCTCAAAGTTGCCTGTTGGTCCTTGATAGTCAAATTACCTTTGACATCTTTTAGATTTAAAGTATCATAAATAACCGTATTGGCATTGGCAGAAATTGTACATTCCAAAAATTCAGGAATTTTAAGTCCTTCAGTGGCTGTTTTAGGTTTTGAAGTTGTTTCGTTGGAAGTAGCAGTGGTGGATGTTTCTTCCGACATAAAATCACTAACCTCTAAGGTATTGGAACTCAAATTGAAATTTCCTTTCAAATTTACTTTCTTGCTCAACATAAAGCCAATCAAATTGTTGATGGTTCCTGTGGCTGAAAAATCGCTATGTCCCGTTTTCGCATTGAAACTATTCAACGTTACGGTCGAAGGATTAAAAGTCATATCAGCTTTTAAAATCTGCAACGGATGGTTCATTGCATCGGAAGAAAACACCATGTTCGTGATGTTGGCATTCCCAGAGGCTTTTATTCGGTCGTATGCATTGGTTTCAATTGCGTTCATGTCAAAAGCCGTGTTGATTTTTGCTCTTAAAATTCCGCTTAATTCATTTTTCAATTCCAATGGATAGGCTTTGGTCAGATTCGCAAGATTCAGAACGCCATCAATATCCGCGTTGACGAGCATATTACCCGTAATATTTTTAATGATAGCAGACGATTTGAAAACGTCTTGATCAATTTTAAAATTCAAGGTATTGATGGCAACATACGTGTCGTCAGCATTTCCCGTTTCATTCTTGATTTGCGTATCGATGATGATATTCTCGACCTTTTTAGGCAAGTTAGGATATTTAAAAGAGGCATTGTTTGATTTGATGCTGATGTCCAAGGTTGGAATTGTGGTTTCCGTCATTTTCCCTTTGATGATACCACTCACTTTAAAATCGCCCGTAGTTTCTACGTTTTCGATGTTTTTGGAATACGTTTTAGGAATGACCGCCAGAAAATCCTTAAATGAAGACCCTGGATTTTCAAAAGAAATATCAATGTCCTGTCCATCCTTCAATTGCTGCACATAACCCTTAAATTGCAAAGGCAATTGGTTAATGTAGCCTTTGTTGTCCTTGAAGGTATATTTGCTGTTTTTCAAATCTAAATCGATTAAGGCATCCAATTGCACATGGTTATTGTCCAAATAATTGGCACTGTCGATTGATAAGCTCACATTCGCTTCACTTTTTGTATCCAATTCAGAAATGACATCCGTAAATTTCGCATGGCCAGTATGGTACAATTCTGTCACATAAATCTCGGTATTTGAAGCCACATCAATATATGTAAGCGCACTATTTTTAATACCATAATCCTTGATGTCGAAAGAAAAACCACTTGTTGTATCTGACGGTTTTGCTTTTTCTTTGGTAATGTCGTAATTGTTATTGCCAAAGGCATCAACTTTTAAAGTCAATAAGGCTTCATTGACATTAACGGAATTTACGATAATCGTTTTATCTGCTTTTTTGAATAATTCCTTTATTGACATTGTAAAAGAGAGGTTTTTAGCCGTGGCAAAAGTCTCATCCTTGAAAGGAGCAAAATTGGTAATGACCAAATCGCTCACTTGAACATTTGCATTCGGAAAATTTTTGAATAAGCTCAAGTTGACATCGCTGAATTCTACCTTAGCATTGACATTTTGATTGATATAATTCTTGACGATTCCCTTAATTTGTGATTGAAATACAAACGGAACCGCAATCAACAAAAGAATGATGACTAATAAGGTTATTCCTATAATTTTAAAGGCTTTTTTCATTGGAAGGGGTTTTTGGTTTTTCTCCTATTAGGAGAACCGATAGTTTAGTTTTATATATACGCAAAATACAGCCCAAAAGTCTAGCAAATGTTAAAGTTTAATAAAACTTTAGCAATTTTAAAGCAGTTCGATTTCTTCATTTATTTTAAGATTAAACCGTCGTTTGAATAGATATACGCCCAAATACATAAAAGGTGTATCACAAATGGCAATGATCACTTTAAATATGAATCCACTAATCATTAAGCCATAAAATTTGTCCCAAGGTATAATTTTGAAAAAGCAGAGCAGCAACAAAATCGTGAAGGTATCCACAAATTGAGAGGAGAAGGTTGAAAAGTTATTGCGAATCCAAAGATGTTTACCTTTGGTGACGCGTTTCCAAAAGTGATAGATTTGAATGTCGATAAATTGTGCAAACAGATAGGCCATCATACTTGAAAAAACCGCAAGAGCTGTGCTGCCAAAGACGTGCGAAAACATATCGTCATTCACGTATGACCATGACGTTGCAGGTGCACCCTTGGAAATCAACACAATTCCCAACGAAAACATCGAAGCAAAAATACCAGCGACCACGACATCGTTTGCGCGTTTTTTTCCATAGATTTCACTAATTAAATCTGTAATCAAAAAGGTAATCGGATACGGTAAAATGCCCACTGAAATTTCAAAAAGCTTCGTGCCAAAAACTTCAATATGAAATGGATACCAATAAAAAAACTTCTGAAAAATCAAGTTTGAAACGACTAACGCGGTAATAAATAGGGCTGCCAACAGAAAGTAAATCCGTTGCGCGGCAAGTTTGTCCTTAAGGGTCATATTGTGGATAAGTTGTTGCGATAAAGATAGTGCATAGTGATTTTGTTTTCTTTATTTTGGTGCTGATTATGCGTCCACCTCAAAAAGTTTATATAGCACTTGGCAGTAATAAAGGCGATAGATTGAAGCATCTACAAGATGCTATCGACCTTATTTTTAAAAGAATTGGAACCACTCAAGCCATTTCTAAAGTCTATAATTCGGAAGCTGTGGGTTTTGAAGGAAATGATTTTTTGAATTGCTGTACGAGTGTCGAAA
>JBDSFP010000275.1:0-6003 GCA_039919415.1 Aquaticitalea sp.
ATTTGCTGAATTTACAACATCTTTTTGGAAGTCGTATAAATAACCGAAGATAAAAAAAATGATAGTGCACATAGTATTAACATACCAATAATAGATGAAATGCATATTTATCCGATAAAAGGAAAATCCTTTGCTGATAGGTTCTATATCATTGATTTTCCAATTTGAATGTAGACCGGAAAATGATCGCTAAATCCTCCCTTATATTTTTTACCCAAATAGGTTCTAAATGGCTGACCTTTAAACTTTCCATCATTTTGGGTCAAAAATTTTTCGTCAAAAATATCAGCTTTTAAAAATTGGAAGGCTCCACTTTTATCCAAAAAATTGGAAGTCAAAAAAATCTGATCAAACTGTATCCATACAAAATTATGGTTCACACTTCCTCTGGAAAATGACCAAACAGTTTCCATGGTATTATTTAGACCAGTTTCACTTTTCAGTTTTAAGATGCTCGGACTGTTCGGGTTGTCATTAAAATCACCCAAAACAATAATTTGTGCATCCGCTTCAAATTTTGTGATGGAATCCAGAACTTCGGCCAATCTTGCACCGGCAATCACGCGTTTGTATTCTGTTTGGTCTTTTCCTTCGTGTCTCGAAGGCCAATGGTTGACCAACACATGGATTTTCTTGTCTTGCAAGTATCCTATAACCAAAAGTATATCACGTGTAAAGTCCCTTACTCCATGCTCATCTTCGATAAAAATTGGCAAAGCCTTTGAAGATTCAATGGTAAATTCGTCCTTATTATATAGCAAAGCGACATCAATCCCTCGTTCATCCAAAGAATTATAATGTATAAATCCGTAATTGAAATGTTTTAAATCTTCGCTTTTTATCAAATTCTGCAAAACAGCATCATTTTCAACCTCGGCCAATCCAACTAAAACAGGTGGTTTCTGCGTTTCAGGAAAACCTATTTTGGAAATTACTGAACCCAATTTAAATATTTTGCGATCAAAGCGTTGCAATGTCCAGTTTTTTGCGGATGTTGGCAAAAAATCGTTGTCATTGGACTTTTCATCCATAAAAACATCAAATAAATTTTCGGTATTGTAAAAAGCAATGGTGTGAGTGGCAACTTCTGGATTCACTGGTAAATTTTAAGGCCTAAAAATACTAAATCGAGAGCGTTCAATTGTGTAACTTTGGCAATTATTTAAACATATGTTAGAAAAGAAAGATATAGAACACGAAAAGACCGTTCTTATTGGAGTAGTTACCCAAGAGCAAAACGAAGAGAAATCAAAGGAATATTTGGACGAATTGGAGTTTTTGACTTATACCGCTGGGGGCGAGGTTGTAAAGCGATTCACCCAAAAAATGGAAATGCCCAATCCAAAAACTTTTATAGGAACCGGTAAAATTGAGGATGTCCGCCGTTTTATTGAAGAACATGAAATAGGGACCGCCATTTTTGATGATGAATTGTCTGCAGCTCAAGAACGCAATATCAGTAAGATTCTTAATTGTAAAGTTCTAGACAGAACCAATCTCATACTCGATATATTTGCCCAACGTGCCCAGACAAGTTATGCCAGAACCCAAGTGGAATTGGCGCAATGCGAATATTTACTGCCAAGATTAAAAGGAATGTGGACGCATTTGGAACGTCAAAAAGGTGGGATCGGGATGCGTGGTCCTGGGGAAACGGAAATAGAAACTGATAGACGTATTGTCCGCGACCGAATCGCACTGCTAAAAGAAAAGATAAAAACCATCGACAAACAAATGGCAGTGCAACGTGGCAATCGCGGACAATTAGTGCGCGTGGCATTGGTGGGTTACACCAATGTTGGAAAATCGACCTTGATGAATGTTATCAGTAAAAGCGATGTGTTTGCAGAAAATAAATTGTTTGCAACATTGGATACTACGGTTCGAAAAGTCGTCATTGGTAACCTGCCGTTTTTAGTAAGTGACACAGTTGGATTCATTCGGAAATTACCAACACAATTGGTGGATTCCTTTAAAAGCACCTTGGATGAAGTGCGCGAAGCAGATTTGTTGCTTCATGTCGTGGACATTTCACATTCCAATTTTGAGGAGCATATCACCTCTGTCAATAAGATTTTAGGTGAAATAAATTCGGCCGATAAACCGACCATTATGGTGTTTAACAAAATCGACGCTTATAAACATCAACCTTTAGATGCTGATGATTTGGTAGCTGTCAAAACCAAAGCCAATTATTCCCTGGAGGAATGGAAACGTACTTGGATGAACAAAATTGGGAACGATGCAATATTCATTTCCGCTCTAAACAAAGAGAATCTCGAAGCATTTAAAAAACGTGTGTATGATGAAGTCCGAGAGATTCATGTGAAACGTTTTCCTTACAATCATTTTTTATATCCTGATTACGAAGGAGAAGAGGAAGGAGAAGAGTAGTTAGGGATTCGCGAATTATCTTTTTCTCACAATTATTCAACAAAAAACGCATCCAACCCGATGCGTTTTTTGTTATATAATTCCATAGAGATTAAAACTTATAGCTCAAGCCAAGCGTGTAATAGGATTGCAATTTATTGTCCACATTATCAAATGTAGGCACTTCCACCGCAGGATTCGGAATTGGTGTTTGGGTCAATGCATATTGTCCAAGCCCATAATTCAAAGCTTCCTGTTTGTTCCCTCTTAAACCAAAATCAAAACCGACGCCGATGTTTTTCCAAAGTGTGTAGCTGAAGGCATTGGTCCAAGTCCAGTTGGAAAGATCAGAACTTTTGTAACTGTAAAATGCTGAAAGATTGGATTTGAAAGCAATTTTTCCAATCTGTCTTGTATAATCGGCAAGCACTTTGGCTCCCAATGACGATTGAAAAACGGCATCATTATCGGCAAATACAAAATTGTAGTTCAACGGATGGATGACCACAATTAGGTTCTCAATTGGCGTCCAAGTCATACCAACACCAATATCCAAATATCCGGGATTGTTAAAGTTGTCCAAAATGGTGGTATGATACTCTCCCAAAGTTGAAGCTGCCCATTTCTCACTCAATTTATAGCCATATAGAGATGACATGTTGAATACATCTGTGGTGGGTCTAAAACTGTCATCATCATTCGGATTGTCCTTATCATCTAATTTTACCCACGCAAGATTAGCTGTCAAAGAGTTTCTCCAAAAATACTTGTTTTCCAATTTATTTGCAAAAGCATTAAAGTTAATTCCAATGTTACCAGAGGAATTGTTAGGCGTGCCTTGGGAATACCAATTGTTAAAGTTTGACAAACTTCCGCCAATCACTCCAAAAGCTCCAACTTTCCAACCTGGAAGTGCATCTATTTGAGATTGCAAAGCGTCTGCTTCCTTTTGTGCCGTATCAGCAGTTGCTTGTTTTTCTTTTTTTTGAGCTTCTAATTCTTCTTTTGATTGAGAAAATCCAAAAGAGTACGCGAGCATCAATGACATTGTAAGTATTATTTTTTTATTCATTGGAAAAGTTTTTGATTTTTGATTTTTTTGATTTTTCAGTTTAAAAATAATTTTTGCTTGAATGTTTTCAACATGTTGTGACAATTATTTACGCTTATAAAGCGGCACCGAAGAGCAAGCTTCTCCATACATAATGGACTTGGCGATGGGCTTTAATTTTTGGGACAATAAAATGTAGGCATTCGCCGGAACGGGCTTATTGGAACATCCTTTGATGATAAGCGGTTTATCCTGAAATTCGGAAACATTCATATTTTGAATGATGTCCTGATAGATTGCCGTTTCCAATTGCTCTAAACTGCCCAACACAATTTTTTTGGCATAGGGTTGCAATTCCATTGTCAATAACATAAACGCCCAAGCAGGAACGATGGCATCCGAGGTACAGGTCAACGCTACATAATCATCCTGATATTTGGACCAATCGTATTGTTTGACATGTTCCCTGAAATCCTTTTCGCGAAGCACCAATTCTTCATATAGCCAATCCTTAATGTCAATAATACTGCGATTCCCTTTGGGATAATAATCTTCAAGGTCTACAACTACCAAACTGCTATTGGTTACTCTATTAATGATTTCCTCTTCCATACTTCAAAATTAAGATTTTTTATTGATACCCTTCGGCTTGCAGTTTGAAAAGTTCGGCATACAAAGATTCATTTGCCATCAATTGCTTATGGGTTCCCATTTCCAAAACTTTTCCTTCGTCAAGCACTAAAATGCGGTCTGCTTGCCGTACTGTGCTGAATCTGTGTGAGATGATGATGCTGGTTTTGTCCTTTGTCAAACCTATAAATCGCTCAAAAACATCACTTTCGGCTTTCGCATCCAAGGCAGAAGTAGGTTCGTCCAGGATAATCACTTCGGCATCTTTCATATAGGCTCTAGCCAATGCTACTTTTTGCCATTGCCCTCCCGAAAGTTCCTGACCTTTGTAGAACCGTTTTCCCAACTGTTGATCATAGCCTTTTTTCATTTCGGAAATCACTTGATTGGCCAAACTCAATTCGGCGGCTCGTTCGATTTTCTTGTCATTGTATAGCTCATCAATGTCTCCAATGGCGATGTTTTCCCTCACGGTAAATTCATAACGATAAAAATCCTGGAAGATCACGCCAAAGAATTTTTGATACTCATCTTTTTTAAAGCGATTTATGTTGATGCCATCCAGCAATATTTTGCCCGAAGTCGGCTCATAAAAACGCAGCAACAATTTAGTAAGGGTTGTTTTTCCTGCACCATTCTGACCTACAAATGCCATTTTTTCTCCAACCTTAACCTTAAAGCTGACACCTTTCAGGATTTCATGTTCAGAATCGGGATAGGCAAAACGAACGTTCTTAAATTCAAATCCGAAATTGATTTTTTCAGGCAATGGCATATCTTCGGAATGTTTTGGTTCAATGGAAATATCAATGAACTCAAAATAATCTTTCAGATACAAGGCACTTTCTGTAATCCGCGTGAATTTTGAAAAAAAGTCCTGTAAATTGCGCGTCAATCGATTGAAGGCACCAGATAAAAATGTCAGCTCACCCAAAGTGATAACACCGGAAATGACCCGATAAATGATGAAAATGTACGCTCCATAATAACTCAAGGTTCCCAAAACATTGAACACAAATCCCAAGGCTGAGCGTTTGACAGCGAGTGTTTTGTTGAGTTCGTAATATTCTTGGGAAAGGTTTTTAAAGCGATTGACAACAAAATCGGTCAGACCAAAAAGTTTTATTTCTTTGGCGGTCTGATTATTGGCACCGATATATCGCAGATAATCCAGTTCACGGCGTTCGGCCGTCCAGCCTCTTGCCAAGGAATATTGCTGCTGACTGAACCATATTTCATTGATAAACGACGGAATGATGCTCAACACCAAAAGAAGGATCAAATATGGTTCAAAATAAATCAATCCAGCCATCAAAGTACCAATGGCAATCAGACTTTGGAGTTCGCCCAAAGCATTGGACATTAGACCAACACGACCAGCAGTCTGCGTTCTGGCACGTTCCAGTTTATCATAAAATTCCGAATCTTCCAATAGGCTGATATCTATTTGATTGGTTTTCTTGATGATTTTTACGGACGATTCGATGGAATATTCATCGCCCAACAAACTATCGGTCAAAGTGATGGCTCTGCCGATTAAATCGGATATAATGACAAGGCTAAATTCTATGGCTACATAGGTCCAAAGTTGCGTGAGATCTTGAGGATCTGTTTTAATCTGAAGGACAATTTCGTCAATAATGAGCTTTCCGACCCAAAGGATTGCAACCGGCAAAATCGCGCCAATCAATCTGCAGAATGAAGATAGGAGAAATAATCTTTTATGTTGATTCCAGACTTCCCTAAAAAATCGAGGAATGAAAATGAGTGCGCTAAAGGACTTTTTAAGACTTGTTTTGCTGTCGTCCTTTAACGATTTTGGAATTTCTCTGGGCATTATTTGATTTAGGGTTCAAAGTTCATGGTTCTGGTCTTGACTGCCTACTGCTGACTGAAGACTGCCGACTATTTCAGAGCATTCCCAATTCCAATTTTGCTTCTTCGCTCAT
>JBDSFP010000303.1:0-2545 GCA_039919415.1 Aquaticitalea sp.
TAAAGGAATGGTATGAAGCTTGCCATTGTCGTCTTCAATGAATTCAACCAAATCTGAAGATAGTTTTAAATTGGAATTTTTTAAGGAACTGTAATCTTCATGCGTAATTTCCAGATATTGCTTGTTGTCAAGCCAACCTTCATATTTGTCAAAAGTCAGCTTTATTTTACTCCAGCTTTTGCGTTGTTCCAATATTTTAAAAAACTCGCCATATAATACTTGCGAAACCAATTCCGAAGTATCTGAAGGATCCAATCTTAAAGGAACAATGCTTAAGTTACAGATTCCGTAGTGCATTGATTTCTTTTAATTACGTTCGATAACCATTGCAGATGCGCCTCCACCGCCATTGCAAATAGCGGCTGCACCCAATTTTGCATTGTTTTGTTCCAACACATAGATTAATGTGATGAGAATCCGAACGCCCGAACAACCCAATGGATGTCCAAGTGATACCGCACCACCGTTGACATTCACATTTTTATCTGTTAAACCTAACAACTTCATATTTGCCAATCCGACAACGGAAAAAGCCTCATTGAACTCAAAAAAATCAACATCCTCTATTGAGATTCCAGCTTTTTCAAGTGCTTTTGGCAAGGCTTTGGCAGGAGCTGTGGTAAACCATTTTGGTTCTTGTGCAGCGTCGGCGTAACCTATTATGGTTGCTAAAGGTTTTAATCCCAGTTCATTTGCTTTTTCCCTGCTCATCAAAACGACCGCTCCAGCACCATCATTGATTGTTGAAGCATTGGCGGCAGTAACGGTACCCTCTTTGGAAAAAGCTGGACGAAGCGACGGAATTTTATCTAAAAAAACATTCGTATATTCTTCATCTTTTGAAACGATGACAGGTTCCCCACGTCTTTGTGGGACTTCAACAGGTACAACTTCATTATCAAATTTACCTGCTTCCCAAGCTGCAGCAGAACGCTTGTAAGATTGTATGGCATAGGCATCTTGATCTTCACGAGAAAATTTATATTCTGTAGCGCATGCATCCGCACAAACGCCCATGGCATTTTGGTCATAAGCATCCACCAAACCGTCTTTCTGCATGCCATCTTCCAAGGTGCCAGGTCCAAATTTAAGTCCCGTTCTAGCGTAAAAATAATGAGGAATCAAACTCATATTCTCCATTCCTCCAGCCACAATGATATCGGCATCACCAAGCGCAATTGCCTGGGCACCTTGCATGACCGCTTTCATTCCAGAGGCGCAAACTTTATTGATGGTGGTACATGGAACTGTATTGGGAATTCCAGCATAGATGGCGGCTTGTCGAGCTGGCGCTTGTCCTGTGCCAGCTTGAACCACATTTCCCATCAAAACTTCCTGCACCATTTCTGGTTTCAAATTGATTTTGTCCAATGCTCCTTTGATGGCAATGGCTCCCAATCTTGGTGCTGGTATCGTTGATAAAGTTCCCATAAAACTTCCTATGGGTGTTCTTGCTGCAGATACGATGACAACCTCTTTACTCATTTTCTGTGCGTTTTAATTTTATGACTGCAAAATTAATCATTTTTAAATGGAATTTAGAATGAAAGCGGATTATAACCGAACAAAAACCTTTATATTTATTACTTTTGAAAGCCTATTTAAATATTTCACTAAACTCTAATGTACTTAAATCCTTAGTTTTAAAGAAGCATTGAAATTGCCAGTAGTTATTGAGTTATTCGGTTATTAGGTAATTTTGTTAGTACTCCGAATAACTCAATATTCAATAACTTAATAATTCTTATGTCTATCATCTATAGAAACCAAAGTTATTGCAATGAAATTGCAGTGTTTTAACCTTTAACTTGAAAATGAAAGAACTAATAAATAAATGGTATCGGAATCACTCACTCATTTATAAAGTGCTTTTGTTTATCTCCACCACCTTTCTGATTGTCTATTTATTTCCTAAAAGTGGAAAGTTCAAATATAATTTTGACAAAGGAAAACCTTGGCAGTCTGAAAATTTATATGCGCCTTTTGACTTTGCCATAAAAAAGTCGGATGAAGAATTAAAAAAAGAAAAAGTCGAGATTGCCAAAAACAGTGGTATTTATTTTACTTTGGATTCTCAAATCAAAAAAGATGTCTTCAATAATTATGACCTCAAATTCAAAACGGTCTTTCAGGATGTTGAAGAAAATAAAACCAAACTTTACACTGCCGGGAAAGCCATATTAAATTCTATTTATGAATTTGGTCTTATTGAAGAGAACTACAACTATCCTCCAGAGAAAAAAGTAGTATTACTGGAAGAACAAAAACAAAAGGATATTATTAATTATGATCAGTTGGTAAAGATGGACCAACTGCGGATCAATCTTGAAAAGGCAATCGATGACAAAGGTTATACGCAGTACAAAACCATATTCTTATCCTTGTTTTTTGATGTCATCAATCCAAATGTAAAACTCAACAAATCCCTTACCGATAACTCCTTAAAAGAGGACATGGACAACATTTCGCCAACCAGGGGAAGTATTGAAAATGAAACTCTTATCATTTCAAAGGGAGAGTTGGTGGAAGGCAATAAGTTTGATAT
>JBDSFP010000326.1:0-13613 GCA_039919415.1 Aquaticitalea sp.
AATTTACCGACAAATGCTCAGTTTCTAAGTTCAGGCTAATGGCTTGACAGGTAAACCGAACCGGTAAACATAAATCAAGGCGTCCGCCACATGGAGGACACCTTAACTCATGCATAGATTATATAATTAGTCTAAAATTTCAGTTACCTGACCTGCACCAACAGTACGTCCACCTTCACGGATTGCAAAACGTAAACCTACAGTCATTGCTATTGATTGGATCAATTATACAGTAATAGTCAAGTTGTCTCCTGGCATCACCATTTCAACACCATCAGGAAGCATAATGTTACCAGTTACGTCCGTTGTACGAACGTAAAACTGTGGGCGATAGTTATTATGGAATGGCGTGTGACGTCCACCTTCTTCTTTTTTCAAAATATACACCTCAGCTTTAAATTTAGCATGTGGAGTTACAGATCCTGGTTTCACGATAACCATACCTCTAGAGATTTGTGATTTCTCAATACCTCTCAACAAGATACCGGCATTATCACCAGCTTCTCCTCTGTCAAGGATTTGACGGAACATCTCAATACCGGTCACAGTAGAAGTTAATTTTTCAGCTCCCATACCAATGATTTCAACTGGATCTCCAGTTTTGGCAATACCAGTTTCAATACGACCTGTAGCAACAGTTCCACGACCAGTAATAGAGAAAACGTCCTCGATTGGCATCAAGAAGGGTTTGTCAATCTCACGTAATGGCTCTTCTATCCAAGTATCTACAGAAGCCATTAGTTCGACAACTGAATCTACCCATTTTTGCTCACCATTCAAGGCTCCTAAAGCAGAACCTTGGATAACTGGACCATTATCTCCATCATATTGATAAAAAGACAACAAATCTCTGATTTCCATCTCTACCAATTCCAATAATTCTTCGTCATCAACCATATCCACTTTATTCATGAATACAACCATACGAGGAATCCCTACTTGGCGTCCCAATAGGATATGCTCACGAGTCTGTGGCATTGGACCATCTGTCGCTGCAACTACTAGAATAGCACCATCCATTTGAGCAGCACCAGTAACCATATTTTTTACGTAATCCGCGTGACCAGGACAGTCAACGTGAGCGTAATGACGATTTGCTGTTGCATATTCAACGTGTGAAGTATTGATTGTGATACCTCTTTCTTTTTCTTCTGGAGCATTATCAATTTGATCAAATGATTTTGCTTCTGAATAACCTGCATCAGCTAATACTTTAGTAATAGCAGCAGTTAAAGTTGTTTTACCGTGATCTACGTGTCCAATGGTACCAATGTTTAAATGTGGTTTTGAACGATCGAAAGTTGCCTTTGCCATGTTTAATTTATTTTAATCTTATTTATATTAGTATTCTTATTTAATTCAAAATAATCGAGCCAATGATCAAGCTTAAAGCGTGATGACCTCTTTGAGCCAATGACGAGAATTGAACTCGTGACCTCTTCCTTACCAAGGAAACGCTCTACCCCTGAGCTACACCGGCTTTTTAATGCTGATATCAAGTTTAAGGTTTCATGTTTAAACTAAAACTCAAAGTTTTTACATCCTCAAACCAATACAATACGGTAAGAGATTCCTGCCTTCGCAGGAATATTTTAGAGCGGGAGACCGGGTTCGAACCGGCGACATTCAGCTTGGAAGGCTGACGCTCTACCAACTGAGCTACTCCCGCAATTTTTTGAATTTCCAATTAATGAAATTCCAAATTCCAATTCCTTAATGAACTTGCCCAAATTTCAAATTAAATTCCTATTGGAATTTTGTGCTTGAAATTTGAGATTCCTGCTTTCCCAGGTATTTGTTATGGAGTAACTCGCTATTGCTCGTTGTTCCTGTTCGATTGACCCCGAACAAAGCTTTTAAAACACTGCCTTACAAAAGCAAGCATCTAAATTTTTTCATGTTTTCAAGGATTACCTCCCGTCGGTCGGTGATCCTGTTCGAGTGACCCCGAAAAAAGCTTTTAAAACACTGTCTTACAAAAGCGAGCTTTTGACGCCAGCTTATTTAAAATCTCTGTGGGGAGAGCAGGATTCGAACCTGCGAAGGTGAAACCAACAGATTTACAGTCTGTCCTCGTTGGCCGCTTGAGTATCTCCCCAAATCAATTCAAAATTCAAGATTCAAAATTTACTTCCGATGCAACTTTGAATATTGAATCTAAAATCCTGAATTTCAAAGAGCCGATAGAGGGACTCGAACCCACGACCTGCTGATTACAAATCAGCTGCTCTAGCCAGCTGAGCTACATCGGCTTTTTTAGCTTTTTTCACTATAAAAAAAGTCCGCTATTTCTAACGGACTGCAAATGTAGAGATTTATTTTTTGTTTCAAAACATTTTATGAAAAATTTTATTGGATATGGGTCCTTAATTTTTCTTTTCGCTTTTTTAATTGTCTTTCTATACTGGCAGCGGCACAATCTGCACCTTCTTCAAAGGATTTGCATTGTTTTTTAACCACAATACTGTCGCCAGGCACACTGACCCTTGCTTCAAATATTTTGTTTTCCTTTTCGCGGGTGTTATCCAATTTCAAATAAACATCAGACTGAATGACCTTATCATAAAATTGTTCCAATTTATCCATTCTTCTTTGAATAAAATCAATCAACTTTTTGTCTGCGTTGAAATTTACCGATTGCGTGTTAACTTTCATACTTCTCATTTTAGGTTAGACAATTATTTTTTTTTACTTCTTGGGTGTGCGTTTGAATACACTTTTTTCAATTCTGCTATACTATTATGAGTATAGACTTGGGTCGCTGCCAAACTGGTATGCCCCAGAAGTTCTTTGATAGCGTTTAAATTTGCACCTTGATTGAGCAAATGGGTCGCAAATGAGTGCCTTAATATATGAGGACTCCGTTTTACTTTACTGGATGCTTTACTAAAATAATCATTAATAATTCTGTATACAAGGTTTTCATAAATTTTTAACCCTTTTTTCGTTAAAAAGAGGTATTCCTTATCTGAAATTTCCTCAAGATAATTTCGTACTTCAAGATATGTTTTAGCAGTACTGATTACTGAATCTATCAACGGGATGAAACGCTCTTTATTTCTTTTGCCGAGTACCTTTAACGTTTTATTGGCCATATCCAAATGTGAGAGTTTTATTTGCACCAATTCGATGCGTCGGATCCCTGTGGCGTAGAACAGTTCTACAATCAACCGATTGCGCAACCCTTTAAAATCTGTTTCAGACGATAAATCCTCAATGACCGCTCGCATTTCATTTTCTGAAAAGGGAATCTGTATTTTTTTACTTGTTTTTAAAACTTTGTGTTTGGCTAAAGGATTGATGGGGATGGTTTCTGTTTTCATCAGAAACTTGTAGTATGAATTGAGAGATGATGTTTTTCTATTGATAGACCGGTTGGAAATACCTGATTCTACTAGATTTACAATCCAACTTCTCAATTGAGCATAATTAACGTCATTGATGATTTTGGAATCATATTCGTTTTCAATAAATGTTGAAAACGCTTC
This sequence comes from Aquaticitalea sp., assembly GCA_039919415.1. GTDB lineage: Bacteria > Bacteroidota > Bacteroidia > Flavobacteriales > Flavobacteriaceae > JBPOFM01. The sequence continues at coordinate 3,489 of JBDSFP010000326.1, forward strand.
CAAATCTGCCTGATATGCTTTTACAGTTAAAAGCGAATAGTTTTTTTCGCGAAGTAAATATTCTGTAAAAGCCTTAATCATTAGTATTCTAATTTTTTTAGAATTGGCAAGATTGATTATAATCCCAATAAATATAAGACAAAAAAAATTCCCACGAGTGCGGGAATTTTAGTTTATGATTTAAAAACAATTACATACTTTCTTGATCTCTTAAACGCTGAATGTATTGCGCCTTTTGAATTTGCGCTCTGTGCTCTACAGAAGGTTTCGTAAACTGCTTGCGAGCGTTCAATTGACGCTTGGTACCAGTCTTGTCAAACTTACGTTTGAAACGTTTTAGCGCTCTATCTATATTTTCTCCTTCTTTAATTGGTATAATTAACATAGTATCTTAACCTCCTCTCTTTTAGAATTTTTAAGATTGCAAATATAAATACAATTTTGGATTTAAGATTTAAGATTTAAGATTTTTTTTCAACGCTGTCAAAAAAATAGCTATTCTTTATATAGTGCTGAACGTTTAGTCAAATCCTGTATCAATTGTTCATCTTCATCACTTTCCAATAAGGTATTGTAATTTTTCCAAAAATCCTTATGATATGGTTTTATGGAGAAGATGTCCGAGTCCCATTTTTGCGCCAAGGCTTGTTGGATTTTGTCCTTATCCAAAATAATCTGAGTAAACAATATCTCCTGAACCGTATAATAGAAACGTTCGTCCCTGTCATAATCCGAAGTGTCTTCCAATGTCTTTTTAGCTTCGGTCGGCTTGAAACCTACGTTTACGAGTTTTGGAGTTTCGTAATAGATATAATTAGGATACATTTTTCCATCGTATTCAATGTAGCTCATTACCAATTTGTGATTGATTTGTGTATCAAAAAGCGCCTTACTTCTACTCTTCTGTTCTGGAGAAGCTGCAACAAGATTATATTCTATTTTTTTGATGGCGTAATTATCATAATAGATATAGATCCAACCATCCGCTTTATAACCATCATTGAAAATCCCTCTGGTTTTTAGATTGATATAATCCTTGCTGTCTGAAATTCTTATCTTGTAGATTTTGCGGTCGTTGTCAACCAAAACAGTATCGAGTTCAAAATGGTGCATATCGAAAATATTCTCTCCGAACAAGGCTTTTGGGTCTGATGAATTTCGAACCAAATTCAGTTTCCCTTGAAACAGATTTTCCAAACCATTGACTCTGGTATCATTCCATTTTATGGCTTTGACCAAGGACGTAGTTCTGATGGTGTCGCGACGAAGATTCCTAGCTTTCAGATTTCTGTTTGTTTTCTGCTGAAGATAAGCCGTGTAAGTCAACAAACTATCGACATCGCGCAAATCGTAACTTTTACGAACTTCATCGACATTGATTTTTAGATTTTCTGCCGATTTGGAAGCAAAACCCGAATCATAAAGCGTAATGGCACTTTCTATCAGCCATTTGAATTCTTTTTTGTTGCGTTCCTTGTGTCGCAAAAAGCCTTTCTCTATATATGCAGAATCTGGCATGTTTCTCGGCAATCTTTCAAGAGCTTTCAAAACGATATCGTTTGCTGTTTTTGGCCGAGTTTCGGCGACCAGTAATATTTCGTCCAATGAGGCCACGTCTTCCTCCAAAAAAATTTCCAACGTATTGTCAAAATCCTTGACTGCGGATTTAAAACTCTTATAGCCAATGGATGAAATGATCAAGGTATCATTTTCGAACGTGTTTTCAACCAAAAGCACAAATTTACCATCGGAATTACTGACAGTTCCGATAGTGGTGTTTTTCACATAAATACTGGCGCTTTCAATGGGAAGCAAAGTAACAAAATCAGTCACTTTGTTCTTCAGCTCTATCTGGGAAAACCCAGAATAGAAACATAGAAATAAAATCGAGGTTACAGAAAATTGGATAGATTTGGTTTTCATATAAAGCAGATTTAGGTTGCAGGCTTATAATCTTTTTTATCGATGATCATTTTTGCTAAAATTTCACGAAGAATCTCTGATGTGCCACCGCCGATGGGTCCAAGTCGGCTATCGCGAAGTAATCTGGCCATAGGATAATCTTCCATATAGCCATATCCTCCCAAAAACTGAAGACATCCATAAATGACCTCATCAGCCATTTTGGTAGAATGCAATTTCGACATTGTGGCTTCCTTGACAACGTATTCGCCTTTATTCATTCGATAAGCAACGGAATAATTGAACTCTTTGCAGATTTCCATGTCAGTATAATAATCCGCTACTTTATGGCGCAAGGCCTGGAATTTATCTATGGTTTTTCCGAAAGCAGTTCGTTCGGACATATATTGAAGTGCATATTCCAAAGCATATTCTGCTCTTGCATGAGAATTGATTCCCATAATCAAACGCTCCATTGCAAAATGCTGCATGATATAAGGAAACCCTTTCCCTTCTTCACCCATCAATTGATTGGCTGGAACAACCACGTTATCAAATGCTATTTCTCCAGTATCTGAAGCTCTCCAACCTAATTTATCAAGTTTGGTTGCAGTAATTCCTTTAGTATCTCGATCTACAACAAAAATACTCATGCCGTCGTGTCTCGATTGTGGATCTGTTTTTGCCGCAACCACCAAATAATCGCTGTAGATACCGTTGGTTATAAAAGTTTTGGAACCATTGAGCACGTAGGTATCGCCTTTCTTCTCTGCAGTAGTGCGCATTCCTGCAACGTCACTGCCACCAAAAGGTTCTGTGATGCACAAACACCCAATTAAATCTCCTGTAATACTTGGAGCCAAATATTTTTCCTTGATTTCATGGCTTCCTTCCTTATTGAGATGCGTCATTGCCAAATAGGCGTGTGCCCACATGGCTGCGGCAAATCCGCCGGAATTTATTTTCTGAAGTTCTTCCAAAAAAATCACCGTATAAAAAAGGTCGAGATCCAGACCTCCATATTGTTCGGGATAATTGATCCCAAAAAAACCCATGTCGCCAAATTTCTTCCAGATAAAGCGTTCAATGTGTCCTGTTTTTTCCCACTTGTCAATATGTGGAATGACTTCCTTCTTTAAAAAGTCCTGTAAACTTTGTCTAAATAATTGATGTTCTTCGGTGAAGTACATAGTATTCATTTGCAATATTTTCTTCCGATTTTTCGGAGTTAATCAAGTTCCAAATATAGCTTAATTATCTCAATTTTTTGAACAGGGAAGGTTTTAACTTTGACCAATTCGTCCAATGACTTGAACCCATCTCGCAAGGTTCGCTGCTCAATAATGTAGTGCGCAATCTCATAATCGATGTATTGAATGGTGACCAATTGTTCATTGGTGGCAGTATTTAGATTGATTTTTTGTATATGCCTTGGCGTTTTAACGGTAAAATCGTTGGTGACGCGTTCAATGACTTCCGGCGAAAGCCCATAAATATCCTGAAGTTGGATATCGGAAATGAAACCGCCCACAAATTTATTGCGATATGTGATAATCCGATCCGAAAGTGCAGCACCGATGCCGTTGACTTTTTGGAGTTGTTCGGCGGTGGCTTTGTTCAAATCTGTTTTTTGGTCAAAGGTTTTTGATGCATATTTTTTAGTCTCATTGGTTTTGGCCCCGAAGTCTCGGGATGGTTTTGGATTGTTGACCCAATCCGGGAATTTAAAATAAGGCGAAATGACGTTCAACAAAGTATCAGAGACTTTCGTAACTTCTTGAAATTGTTGTGTTGAGTTGATCCATTTGTCCTGTTTTCTGAAATTCAACAATCTGTCGATTTCCTCGTTGGACATTCCTAGCGAATAACCTTTGTAATCTGTGATGAAATTGGGGTTGAACGGATAGATTTTCGGTCTGTTGTTCTCGATTTCGACCAATTTTAAGGAATCGACTTCCTTTTTGAATTGTTCCAATTCATTTTGATCCACCTTAATTTCTTCGGACGAAAAATCAACATAAAAATATAAACATTCAAAAATAATGATGAGCGTCAACAATAGAAAAATCCCATTTCGTTGATTCCTTGAAAACACGAAATGGGATTTTATATTCATTTAAAAAATTTAGTCCGAAATAGCGTCTCTCTTCATTTTTATAGCATTCAAGTAACGGTGCAATTGTTTTTTTACTACTGGGAATAGGAAGAACAATCCAACCATATTTGGAAAAATCATCGCAAATATCATCGCATCGGAAAAGTCCCAAATTGATTTCATATTTGCTGCGGCACCTATAATAATAAATACACAAAAAAGAACTTTATAAACTAAATCCATGGTTTTACCTCTTCCGAAAAGATATTTCCAAGCTTGAAGACCATAGTATGACCAAGAAATCATTGTTGAAACTGCAAACAGGAACACGGCAATGGTCAAGAAAATATTGGAGTACGGGATAAATGCGTGAAATGCCTGAGCGGTAATTCCTGAGCCTTCATAGGAGACTCCGTTAATAATCGCAACTCCATTACCAGTGACGTCTCCATATTCAAAATAACCACCAAAGTTAAAAATGATAATTACCAACGCGGTCATGCTACATATAACTACTGTATCAATAAAAGGTTCTAAGAGTGCCACCAATCCTTCACTAGCCGAATATTTTGTGCGAACCGCAGAGTGGGCAATGGATGCCGAACCTGCACCTGCTTCATTTGAGAAAGCGGCTCTTTTAAAACCAACTAATAATACACCTATTAAAGAACCAACTCCAATCGCAGTTGGTTTAAATGCTTCAGAAATAATTAATGAAAATGCATCATCAATTAAACTAAAGTTACTGAAAATGATATACAAACAAGCAATTACATAAAAAACAGCCATAAAAGGAACTACCTTTTCTGTCACTTGCGCTATCCTTTTGATGCCTCCAATTATAATGATTCCAACTAAAATAGCTAACAATATGCCAATCCAAAAACCAGCTGCTGTGCTTTGGAGATTAAATAAATCTTTCAATACAATGGTTGCTTGATTGGATTGTGCAGCATTACCACCACCAAAAGAGCCACCAATACAAAAAATAGCAAATAGTACAGCAGCTATTTTACCCAATTTGGCGTAGCCTTTTTCCTTAAGTCCTTTGCTTAAATAATACATTGGTCCGCCGTACACTGTCCCGTCAGGACCAACATCTCTATATTGAACACCCAAGGTACATTCCACAAATTTCGTAGACATTCCCAATAGACCACAGATCACCATCCAAAAAGTAGCTCCTGGCCCTCCAAGGGCAATAGCAAGCGCTACGCCAGCAATATTTCCATTACCCACGGTACCAGAAACCGCTGTTGCCAAGGCTTGAAAATGGCTAACTTCACCTGCAGAACTTTCATCACGAATCGTATCTACAATATCCCCATCTATGGCCAAATTTTCATCAAGTGCCTCTACATGTGCTTCGAAGTTATCAACTTTATTCATATCAACACCTTGGGCAATGCCGCCCTCGCCATACAAAATTTTAGCGCCATGATTTTCTATGTCTTCATATTTGCCTCTAACTGTTTGTATTGCCCTCCAAAAATACCTGAAGTTTGGAAACCCGAAGTATAATGTAAAAAATGTCGCACTAAAGACAAGTAGAATTAGAATAAATGGAATTCCAGCTATTTGAAAGAAAATAACATTCGAGAAAAAAGTGGAAATAGGCAAAAAAGCCTGATTAATTTGTTCGTCAATCCCCATTTCGGCAGGGTTCTCTTGTGCAAAAGTGAGTATTGGTACTAAAACAGATAACATTGAAAGAAGAAATTTCTTCATAAGAATAATTTAAATTAGTTAGTGTATCGTTAATTTTTCTTAAAATCGTGACAAGATGCTAAAAAAAAACCATTCTATAAAACATCTGCTGTTAAAATGAATGTGACTTTATTTCAAATTATATAATGTGTTGAGTTTTTCAATTTGTTCAGGTCGTCCCAAAACGATGATTTTGGAGTTGGGAACCAACCGCAGTTCGGCTTCAGGATTCACAATATATTGCCCTTGTCCATCCTTAAAACCAATAACGGTGCATCCTGTTTTATGGCGAAGGTCCAGATCTTTGATAGTTCTCACTTCAGAAGTATTATAAAGCTTTTCCGTGGAAATCTCTTCGATGTTGATATTGGATTTTCCGACGATGGAAAGATTGTCGATAAACTCAATCAAATCCGGGACCACCACTAAGGAGGCCATGTGGTCTCCACCAATTCTGTCTGGCAAGATGACATTGTTGGCACCTGCCAATTTCAGTTTTTCATAAGACGTTTCCTGGGAGGCACGACTGATAATACGCAAATTTTTGTTGATTTGCCTTGCAGACAATACTATGAACAGATTATCAGCATCATCAGGTAAGGCACAGATTAAGGTCTTTGCACGATCAACGCCAGCTTGTAACAGGGTGTCGTCTTCATTGGCATTGCCAAATACAAAAGGAATATCGACCGTTTGGAATTTGTCGATGAGATCTTTGTTCTGCTCGATGATAACAAACGGTTTTTTATAAGCAACCAATTTCTTGGCAGCCTGTTTCCCATTACGTCCGTATCCACAGATGACAATGTGATTTGAAAAGCCATCAATCTTTTTTTGCATCTTTTTTTGTTTTAAATCTTCAATATTGTTTTTGCTCAAGACGTACTCCGTAATCACAGACAAAGCATATCCAACGATAAAAATACTCGATAATATCAAACTAATCGTAAATATTTTTGAAACATCATCTAAAGGAACAACTTCCCCAAAACCAACAGTAGTCACCGTTATAACGGTCATATAAATGGCATCCACCCAATCATAATGTGCTATAAATTTAAACCCCAAAATACCATAGCACAACACGGCAACCAGCAAGGACAAAGCTGTATATATCTTGGATTTATAAATCTGTTGAATTGGAGTCATGGGCTATAAATCGAAAACAGAGGACCGTTTTGTGTACACCAAATCCTTGATGCGCATCCAAAAAGCGATGAACAAATAGAGGGCAAAGCCGAAACCAACAGTTACGAAAGTCAAATACATAAAAGACGTGCGGACCACTTTGGCACGGATTCCTAGACGGTCAGCAATGCGTTGGCAGACATAATAGCCACGTTTTTGAAAATAGAGCAAGGCTTTGTAAAAGATGTTCATGTTGCAAGATAAACATTATTTACGATTATAGATGGCCGAATTAATAATGTCAAATTCCAAAGTCTAAAAACCGAATTCCAATTTTTTATAAATTTTCTTTATGGAGTTGCGAGGTATTGAGCAATGCATTCCCAACAGCACACTGCAGACATTTATTCTTGTCACAATATTCGGTCTTCAACTGGATCAAACCTTGCGATTGCAATGCTGATTTGGAAATGTCCTTTAGTCCGTTGAAGGTATCTACAATACTGTTCTTTTCTGATTCTATCTCTTGGATAATTGCCAAAACGCTTTCATCGGCCGAGTGACCTTGAAATTTGGCATAACTGAATTTTAAGGGTAGAATCGTGTTGATGAGCAATAAATCGATAAAAGACTTTGTCAAGGTTTTTTTGGTTCTTTTTGAAATCTTTCCAAAGGTGTAATGATCTTCCCAAAATTCGGAGGTTGAAACTTTGAAAATGGCATATAATTCGTTCAAGGTATTGGCAGCAATAACTTTTGAAAACAGATTTTTCTGTTGATGGTACAATAGTGCCAACTGCGATAAACGAATGGTCGGAAAGTTTTGGGGTCTCAACCTAAAAAATTGCAATGGCACAACTTGCAAATTTGTCAATCCAAATTTTTGTTTCAGAAATTGATATTCTTTGGTCAGATTTTGAAAATAGGCATTTTGAATATCGGTTTCCAGAATACCAGCTTGACCGAAATATAAGGCTTCCAATTGTTCGGATTTGGTTTGTAATTTTCTGACGATGGAAAAATCAATGGAATTCGCCATGCTCAAAAACGCCTCGCCATTTACTTTCAGTCCGAAATTTTTTGCCAACAACTTAAATAAGACCGCTTCCCAATCATTTTTGGAAAGATGAAGCATGGCCTCGATGGCTTTTGATTTGCGTTCCAAACGTTCAAAATAGAGATTTTCAAGCCAATTGTTGAGCACAAAATCATCGACCATTGCAAAATCATTTTCACAATTGATCCATTTATGTTGAATGCCTAATAAATTTTCATAAGAATCCAAAAGCTCCTCACCAATATAGTTTTTGAGTTCCAACGTTGGAATCGCGGAATTGTCCTTTCTGAAAATTTCGGTGTCATGTTCGTAAACGACGTGCAGAATCACATTGTCATAGGCTGAATCGATTTCATGATTGTGAACATACCAATCGCTGGATTTGATATGGATTTCAACATTCCCAGCCCAAAATTGGCCACCAATACCCAATTGGGCATTAAAAAAATCAGGTCCTGAATTATGGTTATGCTGCCCAACCTTGACCAACGTGATGATGTCTCCAGAGGTCGTTTGGAGGCTTTGCATGGCAAACTTTTTATGTTTCCAAATGTAATGTAGGAAGTCTTCTTGCATGAATTAAAAATACTGAATTCAATAGTATGATTTACAAATTGTTATCGATTTATTTGATTAAAACCAATTTAATTTTATGAATTAGGATTTCCTTTTCAAAAAAATGAAATATCTTTAAACATCAAATTTAAATATTCATTACTATGAGGAAGGCTCTTTACGAATTTATCAAGAGGTTAAGAGCTTTTTTGGTGAGCAAATTCCGTAAGCACCATGTAACTGTGCCCTACATCATTATTTTTGTCGTTGCTTTGATTGTGGTCGTGGGAGGCATCAACCTTTTTATCGAATTCACTGAACACCTAAAAGGCAAGGTTTTTTCCAAATACGATCAACAGATTACTGAGTACATCATTGCCTATAGGTCGCCATCATTGACCAAGTATTTTATTTTTGCTACCAAAGTTGGGGACCTATATGGTTACCTGGTAGTGCTTACGATTATGGTACTGATTTCTGTTTTTATTTTTAAAAAATGGAAATATGTGGTTCAAACAACGACTGTTTTGGCATTGGCAGGTGTTTCCAATATGATGCTTAAGCGTTTTGTGGACAGGGCACGGCCAGGAATAGAGCATTTGGTCTCGGTTGAAACTTTGAGTTATCCCAGCGGACACGCGATGAGCGCCATGGCGTTTTATGGATTTGTAATTTATATGTTCTACCGATTCAATATCAATAAATATCTTAAAATTGCCGTCATTACAATCTTGACCATCTTAATCTTCAGCATTGGCATCAGCAGAATTTATTTGGGCGTCCATTTCCCAACTGACATTATAGGTGGGTTCATTGCCGGTTTTATCTGGGTTATTTTCTGTATCCTGTTGTTTGATTTGATTGAGGTGTTTAGGCGGGATCCGAAGACTTGAGTTATTAGAAAAAAGTCTTAACTTCGATTAACTCTTGGTATAAAACATTGATACGATTTCATGTCATTCGAATTAGGCACAATGCTGTTTGACACACTCTGCTAATTCAGACAAAACAAACCAAGACACAAAAATTATGATTAAGATAAGACTAATTGTAATACCACTATATTTTTGTTTCTGTCTTTTCAAACTTTCTGCACAGACGACAAAAGAATTTCCTGTAAAAACAATTTCTCAATTACCAGACACCATAAATAAAATTTTAATTAAGGAGCATCAAAGCTCTCTAATGTTGGCAGTTGTTACAAAGGACACAGTTCTTTTTTCCGATGCCTTTGGAACTGCAAATATTGGCACAAAACAAAAAGCTACCAGTCAGACACTTTTTCCAATGGCTTCAATTACTAAAACCTTTACGGCTTTAGCTATAATGAAATTAGTAAAACAAGGCAAGCTTTCATTGTATGACAACCTTTCTAAAATTGCACCTGAAATAAATTTTACCAATAAATGGGAAAAAACAAATCCTGTTAAAATTATTCACCTTTTAGAGCATACATCAGGTTTTGATGACCTTCGTTTTAATACTTTTTGGAACAATGATTTGAACATTTCTGAACTACAAGCAATTGAAAAATGTAGAAACTCAATGTATTGCAAATGGAAACCAGGCGAACGAGAAGCATATTCAAATATTGGCTACAATATTTTGGGTTATATAATTGAAAAACTATCAGGTTTAAAGTATGAAGCTTTTCTAAAAGAAGAAATTCTTTTGCCAATTG
>JBDSFP010000346.1:0-8676 GCA_039919415.1 Aquaticitalea sp.
TTATATTTTCAGCTATTATTTCGGCTATTCTGGGATATGGAGAGATGCTGGGAACTTCTTCCGTTATCGCTAAATCATTATTTTTTATATTTATTCTTTTGTATATCATTTCATTATTGCGGACAGGCATTTATAGATATGACAAATCGAATGAACCTTCCATGCATGAGTTATGACATTTTGAAAATTTTCAATGGGAATTTTCACATGAAGACCGCTTCATCCCTTTTAAATGCTTGCGTCCTCTCTTAAACACTTCTTCAATTAGAAACTTATGGATTGGGCGACAAACTATAATCGCATTGTTTTAATCCGCAGTGAGACGCTTGTTAAGCATTTTAATAAGTAAGAATTAATAATTATGGTCAGGACAACTTATTGTTTTTGGCGTTTTTTTTCTTAAAGAGATTCGGTCTCTTCCAGACCTTTACTATCAGGCTCTATATATTTTACAAAATCACCAGGACCTTTCAACTGAACATATTTTTTTCCAATGATTGCGATCGGATAGGTGAGGACTATTGGCATTTTATCCAGAATTTTCAACCAATCTTCATCTTCTAAATTGGTATGTTCATCATAATGTTGTGAAAAATCCGGATGCTCTTTATTGATCAATTGATCAATTCGAATCCCTAAATTCTTTGCCAATTCGACCCATTGGGTGCCCGTGACCTTTGTTTGGGAAATATCAATGGCTAATATTTTTCGATTGCTCGATTGAACATAACCAAAGGTTTGTTTACCCAATGAATTGTCCGAATGGTAATATAATTTTATTTCATTGTTGTCTGTTGATATCACACCCATTTGTTTTATTTGATTATTGATTTTCACTATTTGAATTTATTCGAAAAAAACATAGTTTTAAAATTTTATAACTTCCTAAATATCAAATAATTAATTAAAAAATTAAATCCAAATTTTCGAAATTAAATATATAACATATTCTTCAAATCATATATAATAAAAAGCAATACTTCGATAATAACTTTTGATAATTAAACGGTAAGTTTCAGGTCAAAAATTCTACTTTTGTAATAGAAAATAATAAATGATTATGTCAGATACAATAGAAAAAATAAAATGTTTGATTATAGGTTCAGGACCAGCCGGTTACACGGCAGCAATCTATGCAGCAAGAGCCAATATGTTCCCCGTATTATATCAAGGCGCACAACCGGGAGGTCAATTGACCACGACGAATGATGTTGAAAATTTCCCAGGTTACCCTGATGGCATTACAGGACCGGAAATGATGATAGAGCTTCAAAAACAAGCAGAACGTTTTGGTACCGATGTGCGCGATGGTTGGATTACAAAAGTGGATTTTTCTAGTGATGTCCATAAAGTCTGGGTAAACGAAACACACGAAATACAGAGTGATACAATCATTATTTCCACAGGAGCTTCCGCGAAATATTTGGGATTGCCATCAGAACAAAAATATTTAAAATTGGGTGGAGGTGTTTCCGCATGTGCGATCTGCGACGGCTTCTTTTACAGAAACCAAGATGTGGTCATCGTTGGAGCAGGAGATTCTGCTTGTGAAGAAGCACATTACCTGTCTAAATTGTGCAAAAAAGTGACCATGCTAGTGAGACGTGATGAATTTAGAGCATCACAGATCATGCAGGCGAGAGTCAAGAACACACAAAATATAGAAATTCTTTTTAATACCGATACCGAGGAAGTATTGGGTGATGGACAGGTAGTAACGGGTGTAAAAGTCAAAAACAATGTTACTGGAAAAGAGCAAGAAATTCCAGCGACAGGTTTCTTCGTGGCCATTGGTCATAAACCAAACACAGATATTTTTAAGGATTTTTTGAAGTTGGATAAAACAGGCTATATAATTAATGAATCTGGAACTGCAAAAACCAATGTTGAAGGTGTTTTTGTGTCAGGTGATGCCGCCGACCATGTGTACAGACAGGCTGTAACTGCTGCTGGAACAGGATGTATGGCTGCTTTGGATGCAGAACGTTATTTGGCAGCCAAGGATTCTTCTTATGAAGTACATACCTCCACTTATAATTGAAGAAATTTATAAGTTAGTAAAGTGCCTAAAGTTGTTTTCGGATTAAACAACTTTAGGCACTTTTAATTTAGGTGCACATTTAAATTAATTTTCAGTTCTCCTTCTTCTGAAGTTTTGCAGAATCCGTAAATCTGTTCAAAGTGATTTTTCCTTCTCCATAGACATAGACTTCACTACTTCCTGAAATTTCTGTATTCAAAGTACCATTCACTCGTACAGATGCACTACTGTTGCCTTCAACAACCAGAACGCAACTGGTGGAAGTGAATTCCTTACCGGTAAAACTTGATGAAATGTCACATCTCAACGTCAATGTTTCTGACGTACCTTCAATATTGGCTGATGCTTTTTGGCTCATATCCATCTTAACGGTTTTGGAATTCAACAAAGCCTCAACCTTGCAATTATCTCCAAGTACGATTGTAGAAGCCGTGGCATTGATGTTCAGTTTTGATTTTGCCTTGTCGGAACTTGTGTAATCAAAATTACCTGTTTTGATATTAAGATAGGCCTTTGAGGAGCCTGATGTTTTTAACTTGGCATTTTTGAGTTCTAAAGAAGTGAGTGAACGTATTTCCCCATCTTCCAATGTTTCGATGCTTTCAAGTCCGTCGCTGTAATTTACCTTGATGTTCATGCGTTTGCTCGACGTAATTTTTTTGGTGGTCTTGAAGGTCAAAACGCCATTTGCAACACCATATTCTATGTACTGATGAAGATTATCGTCGGTTTCAATTTCTACGGAAGGTTTACTGTTATAAATTATTTCCACCGAAAAATCCTCGCCCACAATGATTTTGTTGAAAGGATTGATATAGGTTTGCTTGATTGTTACGTTTCTGTCTCCTTTTATTTTTTCATCATCTTGGGCAGATGAGAAGGAAACACAACCTATAACCAGCAAAAAGGTAAAAATGATTTTATTCATTTTATAAATTTAAAAATATTACAAACAAATATAAACAAAAACCATCCCAAACTTTATTTAGCGTTTGAAATGGTTTTTAAAACAAGTTGGTTAGTTGGCTTTTTTTGATCGTTACTCCTCGTTTATGGATCCAGAAACAGTATCGTTTTTTTTAACTTTTGATGGGTTTCCTGTATATTTTATATCACCTCCACTATCAGCATCAGCGTACAATTCTTTAGAAGTATTGACAGAGATGTCCGCGCCGCTCGAGGCTTCCACATGAGTTGTTTCTGCTTTCAAATCCTTTGCATTGATGTCACTTCCACTTGAAGCATTGGCCGTTAACTTTGTGGTGCTTCCAGATAATTTAAGGTCGCTTCCGCTGGATGTGCTGCAAGTGATGGATTGTGCATTGATATCCAAGGTCATGTCGCTACCACTTGAGGTCTCCAATTTGATGGATTGTGTTTTGAACGTATTGGTGGAATAGACATCACTTCCGCTAGACGAAGAAATTATGGACACATTCTTAAAACTGACCATTACTTTTTGAGCTTTGGAAAAACTGATGTTGCCGTCGGTATAGATTTTAAGTACATTGCCTTCAATTTTTGTTATGATCATGTCGTGAAGGTTTTCATCGGCTTGTACCGAAATGCTCTCTGTGTCGGCTTGGGTAAGATACACATCAAGGCCATTGCTGACTTCAATTTTGTCGTAGGTTCCGCCGACGGTTCGTTCAATGGTTTGAACATTTCCATTGCCCCTTACTCCAAAAGGGAAATTGCAGGAACTCATAAGCAAAGCTAAAATTGATGCGACTACTAGTTTGATAATGGTTGTCATGATGATTGGTTTTTGATTGATTATAAATGATGATTAAAACTATAAATGCATTTGATTTTCCATTGGTTGTCCTCCAAAACCCATAATTGAGAGAATTTCGCAGTACTTCCAGCTTTTTCCGTGCCTTCAAAGCGTTCGTAAAATTTGTGTTCTCCATTTTGGACGGCGCCATACAATTTTCCATTATCATACATTGGAAATACCTGTAAGCTGCCTTCGACCAATTCTCGACGTGCTTTATAAGGATTGTCTTTTTTGCAGATCCCGTTTGCCATCACATTTATGAATTCTTCATTGGTGTTTAAAACGCCATTTTCGTCGTGATAGAATTCCAAATCTTCAGTAGTTAGATTTTTGAACTGATCTAAATCACATTCATTAAATCCTACGTTGAAAAGCAAGCTGTCCTTCGTTTTTAGCGTTTTGAATACTTCGGAATCTTCCGAAATCTGTGCATTTATTGGGCTGATTATTCCCAAGAATAGCAAGGAACATAAAATAATTGTGTTATATAACTGTTTCATTTTTTGAATACGTCTTGAGTGTGTTAGGTTGCTTAAGGTTCAAATATCCATCAAATTATATGTTGTAAAAAAGATAGCTTTCTGAACTGTTGATTAATATGGATGAATTGTCTAATTATCGTCCGATGTAATTTCAATTCCATTTTTATCGATATTGACCTTCACAGATTCACTTTTAGATTTAATACCATTGTTATTGATTTCAATGGAATTGCTGTCATTTTTGATACGCAATCCGTTTTCGTCCAATTTGAATTCCGAACCGTCGTCATTCAAGTCCATTTTCACTTTAAATCCATCATCTTCCGGACAGTCCAAACATTTGATTTCGTTGTGCAGCACTTGCAGATAATGGCCTTCCATTCCGTCATTCAACATATCGCCGTTATTGATGATGGTCGTATGCTCTTCATAATTGCCATTTCTTGAACTATAACTGAAAGAGTAATTCCTATGGAACGAATTGGTGTTTTTATCCACGAATAGAATCGTTCCTTCAGGCAGATATAAATTGACCTCTACTTGTTGGTCGCGGAACTTATTTTCAAAATCCGTTGTCAAATAGCCATCCAGTTCCAGTCTTTTATTGGAAAGTGCATAATTATAATTGATTTTTTCGGCCCTCATTTTGGAATTTTTATAACTGCTCCCTCTTGAATTTTTGTCGATACTAATTGAAGCGACGGAATCGGAGGTTGATTTCAAAATGAACCTGACATCCGTTCTGTACAATAATTTATGGTCATTCTCATCATATACAGGTTTAAAATTGTCGCTGTGCCTTCCAAATTGCTTGCTATAAGCCGAATTACTTCTCATGGTCACAAAAAGGGTGTCTTGAGCAGTAATGTTGAGCTGTTCTTTTTGACTGACGCTGGCTTCTTCTGAAAATTCACTGGCCTGTTTCACACCAACAATTATCAATCCTATGATGGACATTAGCCATAATCCAAATAGTGAGAATTTGGCAATGTTCCCTATGGATTTAAGATTGTTTACCAGTATTTTAAGTCCCAAATAAAATATGAAAAAGAATGGAATTCCAATGGCAAAGAATATTAATAAAGACATGAACCACATGGGTATATTCGCTGCATTTGCTGCATTGAAAAAGTCAATTCCCGGAATGTTGACCGCATCAGCAATCCCAACTGAAAACAAGGCGATAATCAAACCAATGAGCGCACTTGCGCCAACAATCATTAGAATAATTCCGATGAATTTTCCGGCTACCTTAAAGAAAAACATAATGATGTTTCCTATGGTATCAAAAAAGTTCTTTGATGAGGATTTTATCCGATTGCCTTGTTTTGGCAAATCCATATTTCTTACCGCATCAGAAACATTTTGTGATACATTTTCAAATCCGTCCTTGATTTTTTTTTCAATGTTGCTGATGTTTACAGGCTCGCCTTTCATAGTCAGTTTTTCTGACGTTGTCAAGGCTTCTGGTACCAAGACCCAAAACAGAATATAAATTAGAATAAACGTTCCACCAGAACCTATGGTCAACAAAATCCAGAGCAGACGAACCCAAACGGCGTCCATACCAAGATAGTGACCAAGACCGGAAGACACACCAGCAATATAGGAGTTGTCTGTATCCCTGAACAGTTTTTTGGAATAGCTCTTACTTCTGTTCGATTTATAAGATGGTTGTGGTTCGTCCTCAAAGATTTCATCATCCACAAGATAATCTTCCGGTTGTCCCATGATGGTTATAACGTCATCCACTTCCTTGTTTCCTATGACCTGTTTATCATGTTTTACGCGTTCACTGAAGAGTTCAGAAATTCGAGCCTCAATATCAGAAACGATTTCAGAACGTCCTTGGGAGTCTGTAAATGAACGTTTTATGGCCTCTAAATAGCGTTGTAACTTTAAGTATGCATCTTCATCAATGTGAAAAAATATACCTGCTAAATTTATGTTGACTGTCTTATTCATTTCTTGATTTTTTTGTGTTGGTTACTAAATTTACTGCGTTTTGTAATTCACTCCAAGTGGTGTTCAATTCGTTGAGGAACAATTTTCCTGTTTCAGTCAATCCATAATATTTACGTGGCGGACCGGAAGTTGATTCTTCCCAGCGATAATTGAGAAGTCCAGCATTTTTGAGCCGTGTGAGCAAAGGATAAATGGTACCTTCAACCACGAGCAACTTTGCATCCTTGAGTGTCCCTAGAATCTCTGCAACGTAAGCGTCTTCGTCTTTTAAGACCGAAAGTATGCAGTATTCCAGAACACCTTTGCGCATTTGTGCTTTTGTGTTTTCTATTTTCATAAGTCGTTTCTATTATTTTTTAATGGTCTTATGCAGTTCGCATTGAAGACAATTTGATGTTTGTTTGATGATTGTGTCAATGCTCGTGTCATATGTTTATTCTATTGTTTTTTAATGGTCTTATGCAGTTCGCATTGAAGAAATTTGTTGTTTGTTTGATGATTGTGTCAATGCTCGTGTCATAAGTCCTTTTTATTGTTTTTTAAACTGTTCATTTTTTGATTTGACCGCGCTTTTATCGTGGCTGATGAAATTTTTATTTTATAAAATTGATTGTAAATGGATATTGATACAATTCGCCATCCCTAGCTTTTAGTGCGGCAATAATAATCAATACAAGTTCGATGATGAAGCCGATGACTGCCAAAACGCCAAGTCCTCCACCAATATAAAGAAGGGGTGAAGGTTTTCCAATATTGATATGGAAATCATGAAAGCCATTAAAATCTATAAAGTCAAATCCGCTGAACAAATGGAAAATGAAAAAAGGAATGGCAATGGTCCCTAGAATTACGGCATAAAGAAACATACTGATTTGAAAGTTGATGGCCTGTTTCCCATGGGCATCTACAAATGCTGATTTTTCTTTATTGGTCATCCAAAGAACGATAGGTCCAATGAAATTTCCGAACGGGATGAAGAATCTCGAAAAGGTAGATAAATGGATGAAGGTTGCAATGTTTTTTTGGTGGTTGTCTAACATGGTTTCAAAAGTATATAATAGTTTCTTATGCAAATATATATCCAAAAGAAGGTACTATGCAAACCATAGTAGTATAATTTAACATAAATTTAACATATTGATAAATGGAATTAATTCAATATTTTAGCTGATATATCTCTAAATATGATCATTACTCGTAGTAAACTAAATACTTATTTAATGTTCAAACTCCCTTCTGCATACTTGTGCGGGGTAAGAACCAAATTCCTTGATAATGAAAAATGTGTGGTCTCTGTGAAACATCGTTGGATCAATCAAAACCCATTCAATTCTATGTTTTGGGCAGTACAGGGCATGGCTGCAGAATTGACGACGGGTGCATTGGTAATCTTAAAAATCATGGAAAGCGGACTGAAAATCTCCATGTTGGTTGCCAATAACAATGGTTCATTCTCCAAAAAAGCGGTTGGACGCATCACTTTTGAATGTATGGATGGTCATTTGGTGGATGAAGCGATTGACAGATCGATTAAGACAGGAGAAGGTCAGACGGTTTGGATGAATTCTGTCGGAAGAAATTCAGAAGGCAAGGAAGTTTCGAGATTTAATTTTGAATGGACGCTGAAGGTTAAAAGTTAGATATTAGATATTAGATATTAGATATTAGATATTAGATATTAGATATTAGATATTAGATATTAGATATTAGAAATTAGAAGTTTCAAGTTCGAAGTTCGAAGTTAGATATTAGAAGTAAATAAAAGTAAGTTGAAAGCAGTATAAAAATAAACAGATGACCAAAAAGCCAATTGCTTAGAGTTTCACAGAGAATAGTTATTTTTCAATTTAAGCTTTCACTAAATATTGCGACTGCGACTGCGAATGCAAACTGCAACTGAATACTCTAAATTAAAAGACACGAATTTCACAAATTTCCACGGACTCTCTTGAGGTCTAAACTGTAAACTGCGACTGAATACTGTGACTAAAAACTGCTGACTGAATACTGAAGACTAATTAAAAGTATCACTCTCAATGACTCCATCCCGCAATCTAATGACACGTTTGGCGCGATTTGCCACGTCTTCCTCATGAGTTACGACAATCACAGTATTTCCGGCTTGGTGGATTTCATCAAATAATTGCATAATTTCTAAAGAGGTTTTGGAATCTAGATTGCCTGTCGGCTCATCGGCAAGAATGATGGAAGGTTTATTGACCAATGCCCTGCCAACAGCCACCCGCTGACGTTGACCACCAGAAAGTTCGTTGGGTTTATGATCCATACGATCGGCAAGCCCAACGCTTGTCAAGACTTCTTTAGCACGTACAGTTCGGTCTGTTTTGGAGGCACCTGCATAAACCATCGGTAATGCCACATTTTCCAAAGCAGTCGTACGTGGCAAT
>JBDSFP010000389.1:0-5556 GCA_039919415.1 Aquaticitalea sp.
GTTTGCGGTCAATGGTGGCATGTTCAACAAAAACCATGCACCACAAGGCCTATACATCGAAAATACAGTAAGGTTATCAGAACTCGATACGCTTTGCACTGGTTATGGCAATTTCTATTTACAACCCAATGGAGTTTTTTATTTGACCAACGACGGAAAACCTATTATTTGTACGACAGAGAATTTTCATAACAATTCAAACATTAGATATGCTACCCAATCAGGACCGATGTTGGTTATCGATTCTCAAATACATCCAAAATTTAAGACAGATTCTGAAAATATGCACATAAGAAATGGGGTTGGCATTTTGCCAAATGGCGACTTGCTATTCGTCATGTCAAAAAAAATCATCAATTTTTATGATTTTGCGTCTTATTTCAAAGAAAATGGTTGCGAAAATGCCCTTTATTTGGATGGATATGTTTCCAGAACTTATTTGCCTGAAAAAAAATGGATACAAAATGGGAGCGGTTTTGGAGTGATAATTGCTGAAATAAAATTGAACAATTAACAATGGTACCAAAGTTTCGGGACTGCCTTGGTAGGAACTTTAACGATGGTAAATAAGAGACTTCTTATAAAAAACCTTCTTGCTCACAACGATGAGAACAGCTTCTATGATAAAAAGCGTAAGATTGATATCAGCGTAAAGGAAGGCAAGGCCAAGTTTTTGAAACATATCTGTGCACTTTCCAATAGCAATCCAAAAAATAATTCCTTTATCATTATTGGCGTTGAAGATGAACACAACCAAATTGTCGGTGTCGAGTTTTTTGACGACAGCAAAATCCAGAACCTTATCAACGCCTACTTGACCAATCCACCTATTGTATCTTATGAGAACATTCCATTCCCTCATTTGTCAGATGACAAGGTAGTAGGATTGGTGACCATTCGTGCCATAAATGGATTGACTTCGCTGCGAAAGAACATCTGGAAATATTATGGTGGCTCGGTGTTTTTTAGAGATGGCAGTATGAGCATGCCTAAGGTTTTTGATATCGAAATAAAGGATGTCAATTCCAAAATTGTGGAAGCCATTGAAAACCATTCCCAAAACAACATTCAATACACACTCGATGGCGTTTTTGATTTTATGAAGAAACGACAGGATTACCATCCAAAATACAAAGTTTTCAAGGAATATTTTGTGTTGTGTTGGGCAGGACAAAAAAAATCGGTCAAGGAGGACATTTTTTTTAGTCGGGTCGATATCGAACTTATCAACGAACAAGTGCGTTTGTTTTTTTCAACATTGGACGAGGTGTCCATTACGTACGATGAGGATTCTTTCAAAATTGTGGAATATGTCAGTCTGGGGCTTCAAAATTCCTATAAATATTATCCACTTGAAGAAACCAATATTGAATTTGGCAATAATGCAAATTATCATATTGACACAAAATTGCTTTTTGAACCGCCACAATTCGACAAGAAAGTGTTGCATCATATTTATAATGCCAATAATGCCATTCTTGAAAAACTTAAAAAAGAATTGTCGCTCAACAGACACGAAGAACAGGATTTGATGAATCTTCCAGCCACGTATTTGATATGCTATCTCAATCTCTTTCATGAATCCATTGACAAATTAAACGAAGCAAAACCTTATCTAAAGAATTACAATCGGGAGGTTTATGACAATTACAAAGAATCGCTCCGGATCCTTCGAAAAGTAAAATACAGTTGATTCTTAACTCAAACTTTTTATTTAGGAAATATTAAAACCAGAATTAATTATGATCTTTGGGGTGCTATTAGTCAGTTAAGTACACCTCATTTCTCCCGATTCAATTTCGGCATTGAAATGAGGTTTTGCTTTATAAATAAATAATTTAACTCAATCGAATATTTCCTGCCATTCATACAGATTTTTTGACCAATCGTAGTTTTTTTAATTGAGTATCCATTAATTTTTATGATTTTCGTGGTGCTATTAATCAATTACAAATTAACCTTATTTCGCCCGATACATCTTCGGCATTGAAATAGGGTTTTTGTTTTTTTATTACTTCAATATCGTAATTGTAAAACTATCAATAATAGCAAAGGAACAAATCCAAATAGAGCATATAAAAAACTGGACTTCTCATTCTTCTTTGGCATAAAGAATAGTATCAATGGAACACATAAAAAAATAAGAGTATAGTTAATTAAGGCTGTCAAATCTCCTGCATGAGTCAAATAATTAAAGGAGCGTATGCCTTCATCCAAAAATGCGACAATATTTGTTAGCAAAAAACTAATTAAAATAAGAATCCAAATGTATTTAAGTTTCATAAAAAAGCCGATTCAATTTGAAACGGCTTTTAAAACTTTTTATTTCAATTTGGTATTATAAGTCAAACTTAATCCCTTGTGCCAAAGGTAAGCTGGTCGTATAATTAATCGTATTCGTTTGACGTCTCATATATACTTTCCAAGCATCAGAACCCGATTCACGTCCACCACCAGTTTCTTTTTCGCCTCCAAAAGCACCTCCGATTTCTGCACCAGACGTTCCAATATTGACATTTGCAATACCACAATCAGACCCTTGTACTGAAAGAAAACGTTCGGCTTCTCTCAAATTGTTGGTCATAATTGCTGAAGATAAACCTTGCGCTACACCATTTTGGATGTCGATGGCATTTTCAACATCACCTGAATATTTTAACAGATATAAAACTGGTGCAAAGGTTTCGTGTAGCACAATTTTGAATTCAGGTTTTGCTTCTGCAATCGCTGGTTTTACGTAGCAACCACTTTCGTAACCATCGCCAGAAAGCAGGCCGCCTTCAACAATCACTTTTCCACCTTCCTCAACGACTTTAGTCAATGCGTTTTGATACATTTTTACGGCATCTTTATCAATTAAAGGCCCAACATGATTTTTTTCATCCAACGGATTTCCGATTTTCAATTGTTTGTAAGCATCCACCACAGCGGTTTTTACTTTATCGTACATCGATTCGTGGATAATCAAACGTCTCGTAGAAGTGCAACGCTGACCAGCAGTTCCAACAGCACCAAAAACAGCACCGATAACGGTCATTTTCACATCTGCATCTGGCGTCACGATGATGGCGTTGTTACCACCTAATTCCAACAAGGATTTTCCTAAACGTCCTGCCACTTCCTGTGCAACGATTTTACCCATTCTGGTGGAGCCCGTTGCCGAAATCAAAGGTACACGAGTGTCTTTGGTCATCATTTCCCCTACCTTATAATCGCCATTGATGAGATTAGAAATGCCTTCTGGAAGATTATTAGCTTTAAAAACTTCAGCTGCAATGTTTTGACACGCGATGCCGCACATTGGAGTTTTTTCACTTGGTTTCCAAACACATACGTCGCCACAAATCCATGCCAAAGCTGTATTCCAAGCCCAAACAGCCACTGGAAAATTAAATGCCGAAATTATTCCAACAACTCCTAGTGGATGATATTGCTCATACATTCGATGTCCCGGACGTTCCGAATGCATAGTCAAGCCGTGAAGTTGACGTGACAGTCCAACCGCAAAATCGCAGATGTCGATCATCTCTTGGACCTCGCCCAAACCTTCTTGATAGGATTTTCCCATTTCGTAGGAAACTAATTTTCCAAGAGCTTCTTTTTTCTCTCTCAATTTATCACCAAACTGACGCACGATTTCGCCGCGTTGTGGTGCTGGCATTGTTCTCCACGTCTTGAACGCTTTCGTCGCAGCATCCATTACTTTTTCATAATCTTCCTTGGTAGTGGTTTTCACTTTTCCAATCAATTGGCCGTCCACTGGCGAATAACTTTCCAAAAGGTCTCCGTTGGAAAAGTTTTTGGAACCTGTTGAAGTTCCTTCATTTATGTCTTTAACGCCTAATTGTTTCAGGGCTTTTTCAATTCCGAAATCGGTAGCAACTGCTTCCATATAATTTGAATTTTTAAAATTTTACTATTGATTTCTGCGAAGATAAGGATTTATTGGAGGATGCAAAAAGGATTGGGAAAGGTTTGGTATCTAACCGCGAAGTGTACAATCCCGATAGCTACCAGGACGCTATGGAAGCAACGAGAAACATTATACTTCACTATAAATCCCTTTGCGACCCTTGCGTAAAAACTTTGTGACTTTGAGTTTAATAAGTCAGTCAAAATATGTTTTTTCGTTGTACTGCAATTATATTTTCATGGGAAACGTTAAATTTATAACTTTAGTCAACAATCAGTTCAACCCAACAAATATGTCTTCAAAAAAACTCTTTGCCTGTGTCCTTTTGCTCGTTTTGGTCATTTCCTGCAAAAAAGATAAGTCCGAAAATAAAGAAACCGATAATCTTTTCAAGTTCAAGGATTATATCAGTTACACCACGGCAGGCCGTGTTTCTATTGCAGACCCTATCATTATCAATTTAGCGACGGATGTCAAAGGTTGGGAAGTTGGTCAGGAAATTAAGGATGGCCTCGTAAGCATCAGTCCAAATGTTCAGGGAAAACTGACCGTTGCCAATGTACATTCGCTGACTTTTAAGCCTGACGAAAATCTGAAGCCAAACACCGAATATACCGTTACTGTAAAGCTGAACAAAATCTATAAAAACCAGCCTAAAGATTTTGAGGAATATACCTTTCAGTTTAAAACCATTGAACCAAATTTTAACATCATCACTAACAATCTACAATCATACAGTAAGGAATGGCAATATCTGGAAGCTGTTTTAAAGTCTGCAGATGTCATTCCTCTAAAAGATGCAAAACAATTGGTGGAAGCATGGCAAGGCAATAAAAAATTGAAATTGCAATGGAATGAAGCAGCTACAAATTCGAAAATTTTTGAGTTCAAAATAGATAGCATCAATCGAAAAACAGAGGATTCCGGAATCTTGGTCAAATGGAATGGCAAAGCCATTAACGCCGAAAATAACGGCGAAAATAAAGTGTCCATTCCAGGGAAAAACAATTTTACGATTGTCAATGTTGATGTCATCCAAACGCCTGAACAATATCTATCTATCAACTTTTCCGATCCCCTAAAAAAGCAGCAGAATTTTGACGGTTTGGTAAGCATTCAAAATGCAAACAGTCCGAAATATGTAGTGAATGGCAACGTCTTGAAAGTCTATCCCGATACTAAGCTGGTGGGCGATCTGAAAGTAGATGTTTTCCAGGGAATCACCAATACGGATGGCATCAAATTAAAGCAACCGTTTTCAGAAATCATATCTTTTGAAGAATTAAAACCTCAAGTAAGATTGATTAGCAACGGAACGATTTTGCCGAATTCCGAAAAGTTACAATTCAATTTTGAAGCGGTCAATCTGAAAGCCGTCGATGTGCGTATCATCAAAATTTTTGAGGACAATGTGCTGCAATTCCTTCAGGATAATGAACTCCAAAGCGATAATCAATCAGCCATCAAACGCGTGGGACGTCGCATTGCAAAACAGACAATAACACTTCAAAATGATGGAGCAGAAAACGATGGACAATGGAAAACCTACAGCATTGATTTATCAAAAAATTTTAAGGCAGATCCTGGTGCTTTGTATCGTGTAGAATTGAGCATTAAAAAGGAATATTCGCTCTTTGATTGTG
>JBDSFP010000413.1:0-5175 GCA_039919415.1 Aquaticitalea sp.
AATGGCACAGATTATTTAGTCATCAGCGGTACTACTGGCGAAAGTGTAACCATCACAAAAAAGGAAAAACAGGACATCATCGATACTGTCCATAAAACAAATAATAGTAGAGTGCCCATGGTTTTGGGTATTGGCGGCAATAACACAGCCGAAGTGATTACGGAAATACAATGCACCGATTTGAATTATATCGACGCCATTTTATCGGTGTCGCCTTACTACACAAAACCCACACAGGAAGGTATCTATCAACATTTTAAGGCGATTTCAGAAATCTCCCCACTACCGATTATTTTGTACAATGTGCCTGGTCGAACGTCTTCAAATATGTTACCTAACACTACTTTAAGGTTGGCAAGTGATTTCAAAAATATCATTGCCGTAAAGGAAGCTGGGAACAATGTGGCACAATACTTACAATTGCTGAAGAACAAACCGAAAGATTTCTTGATTATTTCCGGAGATGACGATTTGGCTTTAGGTGTCGTACTTGCTGGAGGTGCAGGCGTAATTTCCGTAATTGGCCAAGCCTTTCCAAAGGAATTTTCGAAAATGGTCAAATTGGGTCTTGACGGAAAAGCGAAAGAAGCCTACGAGATTCATTTTAAATTGATGGACATCACGAGCGCCATTTTTCAGGAAAACAATCCAGCCGGTATCAAGAGTGTGTTACATGCCTTGGGTTTATGTGAAGACACTGTGCGTTTGCCATTGGTGCCAGCGTCGGAGGAATTGAAATCAAAAATCAAAGAGTTGGTTAAACTGATATAATTTGAAACATAGAATTAATGATCCTGGCATAGGTGATGGTTCTTCTCCAATTGCAAAACGTATCATTGGGACGGATGGTACGTTCAATGTTGAACATATTAATAAGAAAACCAATTTCTCCGAAACCTATAATTTTTTGTTGCGGATTACTTGGATGCAATTTTACGGTCTGTCGTTTTTGGCATATTGCATTCTCAACATTGGCTTTGCACTTATTTATATGTTTATTGGAGTCAAACAGATGGCAGATCCATCGGGTCACTATTCCAATGATTTTTTTCAGGCATTTTTCTTTTCATGCCAAACATTTACGACTGTAGGTTATGGAGCCATGGCACCTCATGGACTTG
Organism: Aquaticitalea sp.; assembly: GCA_039919415.1. GTDB lineage: Bacteria > Bacteroidota > Bacteroidia > Flavobacteriales > Flavobacteriaceae > JBPOFM01. Next base: position 1,122 of record JBDSFP010000413.1, read on the forward strand.
CCAGCGGCGTATTTTCAGCTTTTGAGGCCTTTGTCGGTTTGTTGTTTTTCGCTTTCGTTACCGGTTTGCTTTATGGCCGATTTTCAAAACCAAAACCTTCATTGAGATTTAGCGAACACTTGATATATAGGAATTATAAAGAAGGAAAAGCCTTGATGTTTAGATTGGTCAGTAACAAAAAAGGTGTCATGATACGACCAAAAGTTACCATGACATTGTCATTATCGCTACCAAATGGTTCAGGCGAGTATACCAATAATTTTTACACATTAAAGCCTGAACGGGAAGCCATCACTTATCTACCGGCAACTTGGACAATCGTGCATGAAATTGAAGATGATGGACCTTTTCATCAGTTTCAAGATCAAGAATTGATTCAGCAACATGGAGAAATTTTAGTGATGGTCAGTTATTATGATGAAGCCTTCAATTCTGAAATCAATCAAATGTATTCTTACCTTATGAAAGACATTAAAGTTAACTATAAATTCATAAAGGCCTATAACTACAATGACAAAGGTAAAATGACTATGGATTATAGCTTGTTCAATACTATAGAACCTCATAATAGTTAAATAATACTTAAACATTCCAACGGCCTCATTCCAAGCCTTATTTTAGCATCAAATTTTAATTTTTTAATACGTTATAAATACGTACTTTTGCAATCTGTTTTTTAAATATGAAGAATTATTTAGTTGCGCTTTTAGCATTCATCACTCTAAGCTCCTGTGGCGAATATCAAAAGGCGTTGAAATCGGAAGATACAGCTGTCAAATTTGCCAAGGGAACCGAACTCTATGATGCTGGTAAATACAACAAGGCCAACCGATTGTTTGCCCAAATTGTACCAAATTATCGAGGTAAGCCTCAGGCGGAGAAATTGATGTTCATGTATTCCAATTCATATTACATGGCAAAAGATTATTATTTGGCTGCCTATCAGTTTGAGCGTTTTGAAGATGCTTATCCTAAAAGTGAAAAAGCAGAAGAGGCATTATTCCTTTCAACGGTTAGCTATTATAAACTATCTCCAGTTTACAGTAAAGAGCAAAAGGAAACAAAGGAAGCTCTGGAAAAAATGCAATTGTTCATCGACAAATATCCTGAATCGCAATACATGAGTCAAGTCAATGACATGGTCAAGGAACTGGATTACAAACTCGAAAAGAAGGATTTTGAGATTGCAAAACAATACAACCGCATTTCGGATTTTGCAGCGTCCATCAAATCATTTGACAACTTTTTGTTACTATATCCTGGATCCAGTTTTAAGGAAGAAGCGCTGTTTTACCGTTTGGACTCGTCTTATAAATTGGCCATCAATAGTACCGAACGTAAAAAGGAAGGTCGTATCAACAATGCGATGATACTTTATAAGGCATTTAAAAAATCATTTCCAAATTCAGAACACACCGAAGATGTGGATGTGATGAATATCGAATTGAGTACACTTTCACAAAACTATAATACACAAAGTTAATTTTTATATACCATGGATTTAAAGAAAACAAATGCTCCAATAAGCACCATTACTTATGACAGGAATGAAATCGATGAGCCAACAGGCAACATTTATGAGGCTATTTCTGTTATTTCAAGACGTGCAGAGCAAATCAATACAGACATTCGCAGGGAGTTGGTTGACAAACTTGAAGAGTTTGCCACTTTCAACGATAGCTTGGAAGAAATCTTTGAAAATAAAGAGCAAATTGAGGTTTCAAAATTTTATGAAAAATTGCCCAAACCTCATTCACTTGCAGTTCAAGAATGGTTGAATGACAAGATTTATTTCAGAAATACCGAAGACGACGTCCAAGACGCATAATACAAGATGTCAATTTTAAGCGGCAAAAATATACTCCTGGGCATTACTGCTGGAATTGCGGCTTATAAATCGGCAAACCTCGTCAGGTTATTCATAAATGCAGGCGCTAACGTAAAGGTCGTTATGACGCCTGCTTCCAAAGACTTCATTACACCTTTAACGCTTTCCACCTTATCAAAAAATCCAGTTCATTCTTCATTTACAATTGAAGAAATGGACAATCCTGTGTGGAACAACCACGTAGAATTGGGCCTTTGGGCGGATGTATTCATCATTGCTCCAACCACAGCCAATACCTTGTCAAAAATGGCAAATGGCTGTTGTGATAATTTATTATTGGCTACTTATTTGTCCGCCAAATGTCCCGTATATTTTGCACCAGCCATGGATTTGGATATGTACAGACATGAATCCACAATCCGTTCCTTTAAGATATTAAAATCGTATGGCAATGTGATGATTCCTGCAGTGAGTGGCGAACTGGCAAGCGGTTTGGTCGGTGAAGGACGAATGGCAGAACCGGAAGATATTTTAGCTTTTATCGAAACGGATATTCTGAACAAATTGCCATTAAAAGGAAATAAAGTTTTGATTACTGCTGGACCAACTTATGAAGCCATTGATCCTGTACGATTTATTGGAAACCATTCCAGCGGAAAAATGGGATTTGAGATTGCCAAGGCTGCAGCAAATCTTGGGGCAGAAGTAACCTTGATTGCTGGACCAACCAATGAAACCGTTGCACATCATTTAATCAAGGTGATTAATGTGGTGAGCGCATCCGAAATGTACGAAGTGGCTCACAGCCATTTTAACGATTGTGACATAGCCATTCTCGCTGCTGCCGTGGCCGATTATAAACCTAAATTTGTTTCTGAAACTAAAATAAAAAAGAAAGATGCCACGTTAACATTGGAGTTGGAAAAGACCAAAGATATTCTCAAATCGTTGGGAATCTATAAAAAGAACCAGTTTCTGGTAGGTTTTGCATTGGAAACAGATCAGGAAATTGAGAATGCAAAAATCAAATTGAAATCTAAAAACTTAGATTTAATTGTTTTGAATTCGTTAAAAGATGATGGCGCAGGTTTTGGAGGCTCAACAAATAAAGTTACTTTTATAACCAAGGAAGATGAGGTCATTGAACACGACCTTAAATCAAAAGCCGATGTTGCTAAAGATATTTTAAACCATATATTAAAACAGATCCATGCGTAACAGTATTTTCATATGCCTATTTTTCTTTGTTTCACAGACGTTCGCGCAGGAACTAAACTGTAATGTGGTAGTGAACGCACAATTGACGGGAAATGAAAACGTACAGGTTTTTAAAACCTTGGAGCGTCAGTTGAAAGAGTTCATCAACAACACACAATGGACCAATAAAACCTACAAATCCCAAGAGAAAATTGAATGTTCCATGAACATCAACATTACGGATTATAATAGTGATAATTTTCAGGCATCCATCCAAGTTCAGTCGTCCCGACCAATTTTTAATTCTTCTTACAGCACCCCCATCTATAATTTCAATGACAAAAATTTTAATTTTGAGTATCTTGAGTTTCAGAATTTGGTCTATAATCCAAACCAATTTGAATCTAATTTGATTTCGGTTTTGGCATTCCATGTGTATATGATTTTGGGTCTCGATGCCGATTCTTTTTCCTTAAATGGTGGAGATCCCTATTTTGAACAAGCACAAACCATAACCAATTATTCTCAACAGGGCAACACTTACAAAGGGTGGAAACTGGAAGATGGTCAGCAAAGCCGTTTTGCGTTAATTGATAATATCCTTTCGCCAACGTTTAAAGAATTCAGAACAGTTATGTACAATTATCACCTCAACGGACTCGATGTCATGGCTGATGATCCTAAAAAAGGCAAAGAAAAAATTGCGGAGACGATGAGCGATTTGAACACAATGAACCAAAGACGTGCCAATTCATTTTTGCTTCGTATATTTTTTGATGCCAAAGGCGACGAAATTGCGGATATTTTCAGCGGTGGTCCAAGTGTGAACGTCACCAATGTGATAGACATCCTGAACAGAATTGCTCCAACCTATGCTTCTAAATGGCGAAATATCAGTTTCTAGTAAAGCTGGAAGTCAGAAGTCAGAAGCTAGAAGTCAGAGGGATCAAACAAATGTAATTTCGTTGTAAATTTGAATTTAGCAGAAAACTGAAAACTGCGACTGACCACTGTACATTAAAATATGCT
>JBDSFP010000464.1:0-4313 GCA_039919415.1 Aquaticitalea sp.
ATAAAATATTCATAATTCATAATTCATAATTCACAATTTGAAAAATGGCCAATTTAAAAGAAATACGTAATAGAATATCATCGGTTTCGTCAACGATGCAGATTACCAGTGCCATGAAAATGGTGTCTGCCGCAAAATTGAAGAAAGCACAGGATGCGATTACGGCAATGCGACCTTATGCAGATAAGCTGACGGAATTGTTGCAAAATTTGAGTGCAACGTTGGATGCTGATTCTGGAAGCAAATTTTCCGACCAACGCGTCGTCAACAAAGTATTGATTGTACCGATTACCTCCAATAGAGGTTTGGCTGGAGCTTTCAATTCCAATATCATCAAGGCGGTTAATACATTAGCCAATGATACTTTTGCCAATCAGAACGTATCCTATTTTGCCATTGGCAAAAAGGCGAATGATGCCTTCAAAAAAACGAATAAAGTCATTGCTAACCAAAGTGCGGTTTACGATGATTTGACCTTTGATAATGTTGCGGAAATAGCCGAATTGTTGATGGACAAATTTTTGAGACATAATGCTGATAAAATAGTTTTGGTCTACAACAGTTTCAAAAATGCCGCGACTCAAGAAATCACGACCGAACAGTTTTTACCAATTGTTCCTATGCAAAATGATTTAAAGGTAAATGTAGATTATATCTTTGAGCCAAACAAAGCTGAAATTGTAGAACAGTTGATTCCAAAATCATTAAAAACCCAATTGTATAAAGCCATCAGGGATTCCTTTGCAAGTGAACATGGCGCACGTATGACGGCCATGCACAAAGCAACGGACAACGCAACCGAATTACGTGATCAATTGAAATTGACATATAATAAAGCACGCCAAGCATCCATTACAAATGAGATTCTTGAAATTGTTGGTGGCGCAGAAGCTTTGAATAATTAACAAATATTCCTGCGAAGGCAGGAATCTCTTACTTCCAATAACATGAACCTTGCTGAAAACAGTAAGGTTTTTTTATGGCTTATGGTGCGTATGTCACTATTCATTTAGAATACAGAACCATTCAAAAAATCGGACGAAATACAAGTTAATCAGACCAAATACATGTATTACGTCGAAAAAATCAATCTTATTCATTGTCCGTTCAGATATTTATTTATATTTACTATACAAATCCTAATTAAATATCCGATGAACCTACTTGAAAAGGCGACGAACGCCATTTTTTTCTTCGCTATTATTATGAGCTCCAACCACATGATTTCGCAAACGAAATACAGAAAATCATTAGAACCGACGATTGTTTTACAAGAGACCTCGGTTTTTAATTTGAACCAAGTTCAGTTCCAGGAATGGTATGCTGGAATTAAAGTTGGAGGCACAGGAATTAACGTTTTTTTCCCAAATATCACTAATGACGACACAGTAGTTTTTGAAGCCGTCTATTTCCATAATTTATCGGGCAAAATCACGAAGGGAAAAGGTCAATATTCTGCGGTGCTTAAAAACAATACACCATTCTACACATGGGAATATCCAGTGAAACCTGCAGATTATCCGTTTGATTTAAAGCCAAATGAATGTGTCATTAGTTATAAGGAAAAAGGTCAATTGAAATATTTGAAAATCGCAAATCTGGACGAAAAAGCAGGAACCTATTATGAAAATGGGCCACCATCCATTTATCAAAGCGAACCGGCTTCCATTATGGCAACCGTTGATGAAGATTAACGAACTATAATAAATAACAATACAAAGTCTTACCTTTCAAAGTAAGGCTTTTTTTATGGAATGAAATTTGATTCCGTATCTTTAAAGAAGATAAACAGAATCTTATGAAACCTTTAAAATATCTTTCCATATTCCTTTTTTCCCTTTCGCTTTTCACTCATTGTTCTTCGGCCCAAAAACTACAGACCAATGCACCAATGACCTTTGGCAAAGTAGAAATTCAAAGTTGGATGGCTGGAGTCAAAGGAGGAGGTTCTGGAATCAACTTGTTCATTCCTGTTTTAAAATCATCTGACCAATACATACAATTGGATTCTGTTTATTTTAGAGGGAAAGTCGCAAAACTCAAACTTCTTAATGACCAGACAAGCACGTATGTCGGACGTTTTAAAGGGAAATTCAATCAAAATGAATATCAAACTAAAGACCCTGGGAACCCGATGGAAAATAGCGACCAAACATTAGAAAATAACCAAAAAATTCCGTTTAATCTAAAAGATAACGAATGTGTGGTCAGCTACATAATTGGAAGTGAAACTCAATATTTTAAAATTGACAATGTCGTTGAGAAACCTACTTTACACTTTCCAAGTTCTCCACCTAATAATCATTAATGGCATAGAGGTTTTAATTTCTCATCTTCCAGCGTATTCTTAATTGGTTAACTCTATAAGATTGCATACTTTTAGCATTCGATTAATCAATCATTTTGAGCGGATTCAGAAATCTTTTTAAACAGACATTTGTATATGGTTTAGCTACAGTTTTACCTCGAATGTTGAGCTTTTTATTGGTGCCTCTTTATACCACAAAAGGTGTCTTGTCATCCGTTGCCGAATACGGAAAGGTGTCAATAATATTTTCATGGTTCGTCATTTTTAATGTGATTTTGGCGTATGGAATGGAAACCGCCTTTTTTCGTTATTTCAACAAGGAAAAGGACGAAAATAAAGTCATTGGCACTTCAACGATTGCATTGATTATTTCTTCTTTTGGTTTTACATTGCTGGCATTTTTATTTAGAAACCAAATCGCATCACTTACAGATATCAAAGCAGAATATATCTCATTGGTCATTTGGATTTTATTACTGGATTCCCTAGTTATTATCCCATTTTCTTGGCTTCGCGCCAAAGAAAAATCCACTATGTATGCCATTATAAAAATATTGAATGTTGCTATCAATTTAGGGTTGAATGTTTTCTTTTTGCTGTATCTTAAAAAATGGGCTCCAGAAAATTCTTTTTTTGAAACTATCTATATTGCCAATTTTGAAATTAATTATATTTTTATTTCCAACCTAATTGCGAGTGGTGTGACCCTGTTTCTTATGCTCGGCTATTATTTCAAAATCAAATATGTTTTTGATTCTGATTTGTTCAAACGAATGTTCAAATATGCATTTCCTGTGCTCATCGCTGGAATCGCTTTTGCCATTAATGAAACTTTCGATAGAATCCTTTTGGATTATCTGTTGCCACCAGACATTGCGGAAACAAAAGTCGGAATGTATTCTGCCTGTTATAAGATTGCAGTTTTCATGACTTTATTTGCCACAGCATATCGGTTAGGTATCGAGCCATATTTTTTCAGTCATGCCAAAACAGAAAACCCACAGAAAAATTATGCAAAAATTTTGGAATTTTTCGTTGCCTTCGGCTCTATTATGGTATTGTCTGTTGTAGTCTTTGCAGATATTTTAAAGCCTTACATTGTGAGGGATTCAGCTTATTGGGAAGCAATGTGGATTGTTCCTTTTATATTATTGGCTAATTTTTTTCTCGGGATTTATCACAACCTTTCGGTTTGGTATAAAATCACGGATCGGACAAAAATGGGTGCCTACATTTCAGTATTTGGTGCAATACTGACTTTGGGACTTAATTTTTGGTTAATTCCCATTATTGGCTATAAAGGTTGTGCTATTGCAACCCTAGTGGCTTATGGAACTATGATGGTTGCATCGTATTATTATGGACAGAAATATTATCCCATTCCTTACAATTTAAAAAAAATGAGTTTGTATCTATTGGTTTCATCAGCATTTTCGGTAATTTCGTTTTATGTTTATAGAGATAATTTTTGGGTGGGAATGATGTTATTGATTTGCTATCTATTATTCGTTTACATCTGCGAAAGAAAACAATTATCACAATTATTCAAAAAACAATTAACATGACTTTTCGATTGATTAAAACAAAAATTCGTGAATTCGTGGCAAATAAATACCAATGAACATCAAAATCATCAATAAATCCAATCACGAAGTGCCGAACTATGAAACCATCGCTTCGGCAGGAATGGATCTGCGTGCCAATTTATCGGAAGCAAGAGTTTTAAAGCCTTTGGAACGGAGCATTGTCGGTACCGGACTATTTATCGAATTGCCAATTGGATATGAAGCGCAAGTTCGACCTCGCAGTGGATTGGCTGCCAAAAACGGCATCACGGTTTTAAATGCACCTGGCACCATCGATGCTGATTACCGAGGGGAAATCGGGGTTATTTTAGTCAACCTATCCATTGAGGAATTCAGCATCAACAATGGCGAACGAATTGCACAACTAGTAATTTCAAAACACGAGCGGGCTGAATGGATTAAAGTGGACGAACTGACGG
>JBDSFP010000473.1:0-4431 GCA_039919415.1 Aquaticitalea sp.
AGATTACAGTTCCTTAAAAAATTCCAATTTAAAGCTGTCTTCTGATTTGGTTGAATTCATCGAAGACGACAATGGCAGACTTCACACCATTCCTTTAGGCTCCACTTTAAATGGTTTAGAATTTTTAAATCATCAATATGATGGTAATTTTGAAGAAGGGATCAAACCAAAACAGAATTTACTCAATACTGCATTTACATATCTGAATTCCCCATATATGTGGGGAGGTAAAACGCCTTTTGGTATCGATTGTTCAGGATTTACCCAAATGGTTTACAAACTCAACGGTTATAAACTTTTGAGAGATGCTTCGCAACAAGCGTCACAGGGCATCGCCTTAAGTTTTATTGAAGAAAGTGAACCTGGCGATTTGGCCTTCTTTGACAATGAGGAAGGACGCATTGTACATGTTGGCATTATTATGGAAGACAATTATATTATCCATGCCCATGGTCAAGTACGCATTGACAGGTTGGACTATTCCGGCATTTATAATATTGATAAACAAAAGCACACCCATAAATTGAGGGTCATCAAAAAAATCATATAAAAAAAGCAACCCATATAGAGTTGCTTTTTTTACTGATGGATAATTATAAATTATTCGCTTTTCATCGCTTCAATTTTATCCTTCATCTCCTTAAATTTTTCTGTTTCACCAAGAGCACTGTAGATATTCATAAGCGTCTTCATGGCATCCACGTTTTTTGGTTTCAACTTTATAGTTGTCTCCAAATAAGGCGTAGCATCTCTATACAATTGGCTTCTTTGTTCTTTCATTTCATCATATTTTTTATTATCTGCCGAGGATGTGCCTAAAGTATTCATTTTTTCAATAATGGCTTGTTCACCGGCAAGAATTATCACAGCCATATTATTGTAGGCATCTGCATATTCCGGATCTAAAGAAATTGCTTTATCATAATATTTTTTGGCAGACTCAGTATCGCCACCTTCCGCGGCAACAACTCCCAGATTATATTGTAATTCTGCGTTATTAGGGTCTTTTTCAGTCGCCATTTCAATCAATTTCGTGAACTCGTCCTTATTCCCCATTTTCAATTGCACATTCGCTTCCGATAAGATTAAACTCAAGTCATCGGGATTTTGCTCTCTTGCTTCTTTCATAGCGGCAAGTGCTTTTTCATTTTCACCATTGTTTACATAAATAAGGGCGATATTTTTGATTATTTCCCCTCTCTTGGACTCCGATTTTTTCTCCTTTGGAGTAATGTGCGTTCCGGCTTTAACTGAAATATCACGCAAAGCTTTATTGTTGAACATTTCCTCCTTACCTGATTCTTTTTCAACAGCTATGTATTCCATCTCAACACCTGTATAACCTAAATCCCTCAATTGTTCGTAATATTTCAATGAGTTACCATAATCCTGGGCATTAACAGCCGTTGATGCGGCATAGTAAAGATACAAAGTATCTTTTGGAGACATCTGATACGCTTTTTCAAAATCCAAGGAAGATGCTGAATAATTTTTTTCTTCCAAAGATTTATTGGCTTTGGTCAAAAAGGTAGAAAGCATCATCTGTTTGGTCTGGTTGACCTCTGCTGTATACTTTTCCTTGCCATCTTTCTTTTCAAGTTCGACCACTTGGTCAAAACTCTCCATTGCACTGCTAATTTCCTCATTGGTAGCATTTCCATTGGCATAAAGCGCTTGACCTTTCAAGAAATAAAATCTGGCCTTAGTCTTATCATCGGCATTAGTGATAAGTGGTTCTGCCGATTTAATTGCAGCCTTTGCATCCGCAAAGTTGACTTCCTTTATAGCTTTTTCAGCATCTTTCAACTCGTCCTTTTGTGAAAAAGAAAAGGAGGTTACCAAAAGTGCCAAAGCAATAATTACTTGTTTTTTCATTTTTAGTTATTTTAAATTAGTGTTATTTATTGTTATCGTCTTCAGAATTATCAAGAGTTGTGCCATTTTCTTCGGGAGCGATAGTTTCATCTAAGATAATCTCATTATCAATGATTTCCAAATCTTCTTCATCATCTTTCATCACTTTGGCCACAGCAGCAATGGAATCATTTCCTTTTAAGTTGATGAGCTTTACTCCTTGGGTAGCTCTTCCCATGACTCTCAAGTCTTTTACTTCCATACGGATGGCAATTCCCGATTTATTGATAATCATCAAATCGTCGTCATCGCTAACGGTTTTAATGGCCACAAGATGCCCCGTTTTTTCGGTAATGGAAATAGTTTTTACACCTTTTCCACCACGATTTGTTATTCTGTAAACCGCTTCCCCATCTTCCGGATCATCGATATAGCTTCGTTTTCCATAACCATTCTCTGAAACCACCAGTACAGATTCTTCTTGCGGATTTTCTATCGTAACCATTCCAATGACTTCATCTTTATCGTTGGCCAATCGAATACCTCTGACTCCAGATGCATTCCGTCCCATTGGTCTGGTTTTGGCTTCTTCAAAACGAACGGCTTTCCCAGATTTCAATGCCAACATGACCTGACTTTGGCCCGTTGTCAATTTTGCTTCCAACAATTCGTCATCTTCCTTAATTGTAATGGCATTGATTCCGTTGGTTCGTGGTCTTGAATATTGCTCCAAGGACGTTTTCTTTACCTGACCTTGTTTTGTTGCCATGATCACATAATGACTGTTGATATACTCTTCATCTTTTAAATCTTGTGTGCAGATGAAGGCTTTGACCTTATCATCGGATTCAATATTGATCAGATTTTGAATCGCTCTTCCTTTGGATGTCTTGCTTCCTTCCGGAATTTCATACACACGCATCCAGAAACATTTTCCTTTTTGTGTAAAGAACAGCATGTATTGATGGTTGGTTCCCACAAATAGATGTTCCAAGAAATCTTCATTACGGGTGGTGGATGCTTTTTGTCCAACGCCTCCTCTATTTTGGGTTTTGTATTCGGTCAAAGAGGTTCTTTTGATATAACCAGCATGCGAAATGGTAATCACCACTTGTTCATCTGCGATCATGTCTTCAATACTCAAATCACCACCAGAATATTCAATTACCGAACGACGTTCATCACCGTATTTATCTTTTACGGTTGCCAATTCTTCCTTGATAATCTCCATTCTGCGTTCTTTCTTGTCAAGAATGTCTTTCAAGTCTTCAATGGTTTTCATCAACTCTTCATATTCAGAACGCAATTTATCCTGCTCCAGACCTGTCAATTGACGTAAACGCATCTCGACAATCGCCTTGGCCTGCAATTCAGAAAGTTCAAATCGAACCATCAATTTTTCGCGAGCTTCATCGGCATTTGTGGAAGCACGAATTAACGCAATCACTTCGTCAATATTGTCGGAAGCAATGATCAGCCCTTCAAGAATATGTGCTCTTTCTTGGGCCTTGCGCAATTCATAAGTCGTTCTGCGAACTACCACTTCATGTCGGTGTTCGACAAAATAATGGATCAATTCCTTTAAATTCAACAATTGCGGTCTTCCCTTGACCAATGCAATGTTATTCACACTAAAAGAAGATTGTAGTGCAGTATATTTATATAAGGTATTTAATACGATATTTGGAATCGCATCGCGTTTTAATACGTAAACGATTCGCATTCCATTTCTATCGGATTCATCACGAATCATCGAAATGCCGTCGATTTTTTTGTCATTGACCAAATCGGCAGTTTTCTTGATCATGTCTGCTTTATTGACTTGATATGGAATTTCTGTAACGATAATGGATTCCTTGCCCTGGACTTCTTCAAAATTCGCTTTGGCGCGTATCACGATTCGTCCACGACCGGTTTTGAATGCTTCGATAACACCATCATAACCATAAATGGTGCCTCCTGTTGGGAAATCCGGAGCTTTCACATGGGTTATCAATTCATCAATTTCTATATCCGGATTTGCGATATATGCAATGATTCCATCAACGACCTCACTCAAATTATGTGGTGGCATATTGGTTGCCATACCCACCGCAATCCCCGAAGCGCCATTGACCAAAAGCCCTGGAATACGGGTTGGCAATACTGTTGGTTCTTGTAGAGTATCATCAAAGTTTAATTTATGGTCAACCGTTTCCTTCTCGATATCTGCCAACATGTCCTCAGAAATCTTGCGCATACGTGCTTCCGTATAACGCATTGCTGCAGGACTGTCGCCATCGATGGAGCCAAAATTTCCCTGTCCATCCACGAGCATGTATCTCAAACTCCATTCTTGTGCCATACGTACCATGGCGTCATAAACTGAGGTATCTCCATGTGGATGGTACTTTCCAAGAACTTCACCGACGATTCTGGCCGACTTTTTATGTGCTGTATTCGATCTCACTCCCAATTCGTGCATGCCGAACAATACACGTCTGTGAACTGGTTTCAAACCATCTCTCACATCCGGTAATGCACGTGACACAATGACCGACATTGAATAGTCAATGTAGGCCGATTTCATTTCATCTT
>JBDSFP010000509.1:0-2943 GCA_039919415.1 Aquaticitalea sp.
AAGATCTTAAAAAATAAATCAAAATCAAACCAAAGCCAAAAATCGGAATAATGGTCTTGTAAAAACTGAAGACTTCTTTTCTAAACTTCTTCTTGGTATCAATTTCGGCAAATCGAGGTAACAAATACAAAGTCAATAAGGTACTTACGAACATTAAATAATACCAAGAAATTCGGTTCATTGCTTCCCAAAGACCAGCATCGTGCAAACTTTGGGTGTCAATGATATGATTACGTATGGCGACTTTCACCAAAGGCAAAGTCAACGCGGTAAACAATGCCATGATGGAATAGGTTCCCAATTTTTTAAAACTGCTTAAATGAAGACCCTTCCAATCAATCAATTTCAAAATATGTTTTTGACCGTATGCACCAATAAGCGTTGCAAAAATAATAAGTGATTCTACAGTTGCCACTGCAATCAAAGCGCCTGTTAATTGATGTTGCCAAATAAGATATAAAGTGATACACATTCCAAATAGTTGTGCATAGATATTAATATAAAGTAACCTTTTAAATTGTGAGAGCCCATTGATAATTGCCAACAAAAACGCATTGAACCCATATAAAGGCATTGCCACAGCCAGAATTTTGATGATATATGAATAATCAGTTCTTGAATCGAATAGAACATCACTCAAATGCCGTGCGTCCAAAAAGCAATACAATGAGACTAAAATTGTTGAAAAAATAGACACATAAAAAGCTGTTGAAATGGTTTTAGAAAGCTCGACAGTCTTGTTTTTGAATTCAGCGACATACTTCACAATCCCATTTGAAAAACCAAGTGTGGAAAAGGATTGTGCTGAACTCAAAAAATCCCTTAAATTCCCAATAAGCGCCATACCTTCAGTACCTACAAAAATGGCAATGGCTTTTGAAGTCAAAAAACCGGCAACAATACGTATCAAAATCGCCACCGAATTCATCGATGCAATTTTAATCAGGACATTTGCTCTGATGTTATTTAACAATCGTTTCAACTATGATTTAATTTGGGATTACCTTTTTATTTAACCTCAATGGACGCTATGGTTTTCGCAAAGCTCGCAATGTAAAATTGAAATTATTTTTTCTTTGGCCCTTGGTCTTTAGTCTTTTTTCTTTTGTCTCTTGTCTTGATTCTTGGCTCATTTACTTCAACTATAATTCCTGACTTTCCTCCGGAATAACTCCAAACAAAGAGCTACTAAACAACAAAAGCACCACTCCATAAAACAACAGATAACTCACAAAATGTCCAATCACGGCGCCTTTTACGCCAAAAACATCAATCAAATAGACGCTTGTCAAATAGAGCATACACACCAAAAACACTTCAACTATCACAAAATGCCAAAACATGCGCTTCGCCAAAAATTGATACGCAATCACAACGGAAAGAACTTTTACAAAATCGCCCATCAATTGCCATAAAAATAGATTCTCCGTTGGTTCGAAGGCATCAGAAAATATTATTGGTACTATTAATGAACGCAACAAATAAATAAGAACTAAAGCTCCTGCAAAATAGGGCACAACCGTTCTGTAGAAGTTGAAAACCTCTTTTCTAAATTCAGATTTACTTTCAATTTCGCTAAACCGCGGCAAAAAATACAAAGTCATCATAGACATCATGAACATCAAATAGTAATCGGAAATTCGGTTCATTGCTTCCCAATAGCCAGCCTCCTTGATACCGACCACCTCTATGATGTAATTTCGGATTATAATGGTCACCATTGGCACGGCAATGGCAGATACCAATGCCATGATAGCGAAAGGTCCAAATTTTTTGAGAATCCCCAAACGAATATTGGACAGTTTGACGGATGATAATAAACTCCTTTGGTTCATAATGGCCACCAAAGTCATCAATATCAATAAAGAAGGTGTAATGACTGCCGAAACCAAGGCACCATCAATATTGCTTTCATAAATGAGCAATAAGGTAATTCCCAAGCCTAGCAACTGACCAATAATATTGATGACCAACAGCATTCTGTACTTTGAAAAGCCATTCATAATGGCAAAACAGAACATATTCAAGGAATAAAAAGGCAATGCCACAGCCAAAATCCGGATGACATACGCATAATTATAGTTATCAGAAAACAAGAAATCATTAATAAAGTCGGCATCATAATAGCACACAAAGGCGACGAGAATCGTGGAAACAAAACCCAGATAAAATGCGGTGGAAATGGTTTTGCTCAATTTTACAGCATCATCCTTGACTTCAGAAATATACTTCACCAGGCCATTATAAAAACCCAAAATAGCAGAGGATTGAACGGCGCTCAAAAAATTTCTCAGATTTCCAATCAATGCCATGCCTTCCACCCCGATAAGCAATGCAATTGCCTTGGAAGTCAAAATCCCTGCAACGATGCGTGTTATAACGGTGGCTGTATTCAAATGGGCAACTTTGAACAAGACTTGATTGTTGATATAGTTCTGCAGTTTGCCCAATTAGTATCTATTTAGAATGGTAATGATTTCAGTAACCTCATCTTCTGACATTACAGAACTCATAGGAATACTTATAACTGATTGATGGATGAATTCTGTAATAGGAAAAGATAAATTGCCAAACATTGAAAGTGCTTTTTGTCGATGTGGCGCAATCGGATAATGTATCAACCAACCGATGCCATTGACATCCAAATAGTTTGTAAACTCTTCCCGATTCTTGACTCGCACCACAAAAGCATGAAACACATGATTATTTGAACCATCATAAAACGGCAATTGTATTTTATCGTTTTTGATTTCCGAAAGGTAGCGATTTGCAATTTCCTGTCGTTTTATATTATCCCCATCCAAAGATTTTAATTTGATATTTAAAAAAGCCGCCTGCAATTCATCCAGACGACTGTTGACACCAATCAAATCATTTACATATTTTTTTGAACTTCCATAATTTCTAAGGTGTTGGATACAATCTGCCAAGAGTTTATCATTG
>JBDSFP010000181.1:0-3504 GCA_039919415.1 Aquaticitalea sp.
GAGCCAACCCAATTACACAATTGGCGTTGACCTTGTCCAACGGATTTACCTATGTGGAATACTATTTGTCGCGAGGTATGGACATCAATAAGTTTGGTCCAAACTTATCCTTCTTTTTCTCGAACGGAATTGACCCTGAATATGCCGTGATCGGTCGTGTGGCTCGGAAAATTTGGTCCAAAGCCATGAAGAATAAATATGGTGCCGACGAGCGTGCCCAAATGTTGAAATACCATATCCAAACCTCTGGACGCAGTTTGCATGCGCAGGAAATCGATTTCAATGATATTCGTACAACGCTTCAGGCCTTGTATGCGATTTATGACAACTGTAATTCGCTGCACACGAATGCCTATGACGAAGCCATCACAACGCCAACCGAAGAATCTGTACGACGAGCCATGGCCATCCAGCTGATTATCAATAAGGAGTTGGGCTTGGCAAAAAACGAAAACCCGATTCAAGGATCGTTTATCATTGAGGAATTGACCGAGTTGGTGGAGGAAGCTGTGCTGTTGGAATTTGATAGGATCACAGAACGTGGTGGTGTTCTTGGTGCGATGGAGACGATGTACCAACGCAGCAAAATCCAGGAAGAAAGTCTGTATTACGAAACCTTGAAGCACAATGGCGAATTCCCGATTATTGGGGTCAATACATTTTTGAGTAGTACTGGATCACCAACCATTCAGCCAAAAGAAGTCATTCGTGCGACTGAAGAAGAGAAGCAATTTCAAATCGAAACTTTGAAGCATCTTCATAAAGCCCAAAACACCAAAGCTTTGTTGCAGGATTTGCAGCATAAAGCCATTCATAACGAAAATATTTTTGCCGCCTTGATGGAGGTCTGTAAAGTCTGTTCGCTTGGGCAGATAACGGAAGCCTTGTTCGAAGTAGGAGGGCAGTATCGGAGAAATATGTAAGCAGGTCGCCAAATTCTTTGAGCGAAGCGCAAAATAATTTGTGCAGACTGCTTACCCCGAATTTTCCCAGGGGTCTTATGATTCAAAATTCTAACATTGTTCTTGAAATCCTGACCAGAAAACACAAATCGCGATTTCTCTTTAATCCTAAAAAATACTTCAAATTCACAAACCTAAATTACTACGGCTTGTAAATCCAAAAACGGGTTTAATCTATTTTACTAGTTCCTACCTCTACCATTGGTCGTCTAATTATGTATGCGATTGTTTTTAAAAGAAATAACATTACAACTCATCTAAAAATTTTGATAACTACTTACCACTGATTGTATTTTTGATGACCCTCATTTACTAAAACAAGTTTAATCGAAATTATATGATTATGGAAACTACTCTAAATTACCGCTTTCAGAGACAATCAAAAAATTATTTTGAATGGCTTTTATACACTGTTAAATCTGAAAATTACAATGAAGCTGAAAGCTTAATTGTGACCTTTGATCAAGGAGACCTGATGTTGAATCTTCGGAATTAGAATTTGTTATAAAGTCAAGGTCCAAGTATGCTGAAGTCTTTTGAAGTTTCGCAATTCGCTTCGAAGAATTGTTAAATACTCTTTGCCATTACTGTTGCATAGTTCCAGCCTTTTGCAGTTGGAATATAACCTTGCTGTGAGTCGTTCCAACGACGCCACATGTTTATGCTTTTTATCTGTATAGCGTTCCAATTCTGCATTGACGATCTCGGGCGCCAACGAAGACGACTGTTGCACAATATCTCCCGAAAAATAAATGTCAGCATCTTCACTTCCATCAGGATTCAAATACGACAAATCATAATTCAGATAAGTGGAAATACTCCTTGACAGGATAATAATTTCCAAGGCTTTTTTATAAATAGGCAATTCGGACAAATGGGATGGGACAGTGTACATAATGTTATCAATAGCAATTGACTCAAAATTAGTGAGAACGGTTGACACATTGCTTTAGATTTTAAAGTAAAATCGTATATTTGATTTAATATTTAATTTTTTATAGTTAAAATTCTTTAGATGCAAATTGATTCGCTTAATTGGAAGATTTTGAAGTCGTTACAGTCCAATGCTCGACAGTCCAATGCCGAGATTGGTAGACAGGTTGGAATCAGTTCGCCAGCAGTTTCGGAACGCATCAAAAAGATGGAAGATGCCGGCATCATTCGTGGCTATCATACTCACATTGCACCAATTGAGGCGGGATATCAATTGAAGGCAATTATTACCTTAAGGGCTTTTATGGGAATGTTGAAACCATTTTTGGAGAAGGTGAAAACCTATGATGAGGTTCTCAACTGTTATCGGATCACTGGCAACGAAAACATCGTCATGGAAGTCGTGCTCAAAAACCAAAAGCATTTGGAATCTTTCATCGATCAGGTCATTATCTATGGAGAAACCAAGACGCAGATCGTACTGTCTCATGTGGTGAGTTTTAATGACGTGAAACCTTTGAAGTAGTGTTCAATGTTCAGTGTACAGTCTTCAGTCGCAGTCTTCAGTATATGAAAGGAAAAATAAAAAAAATCAACAAAATCAACAAAATCAAAAATAAAAATTCTAGTTATAAATGGATTTGGTAATTTTTAAAATTCCGAATTTTTCTCAATAACTCAATAACTGTCTTTCAACTTCCAGTTTCCATTCATCATTCATCATCATCCATATCTCCAAAAAAATCATTGGGATCAAATGGGATGTCATCATCCGGATCGACATCATCATAATTCACGCCTGGTGGATTGAACAATCCCCAACGGTCGATAATATAGTTCCAACAATCAAAGGTCTTGACCCATACGGCAAACAGGATTCGGAATTCTTCCACTTCGGCGCGTAGTAGATCAAGATATTCGGTATCCTTATAGCCGTTAATTTGAATGCCGCGAGCATCCGTAATCAATTCTCGGGCAGCTTTTCGGATAATGGCCGCATTTTCCATTCGGAGGTCATAGATTTGGTCTTCATCGGAAGCCCCAGCAATTTTCGCGGGAATGATCATTGAATTTTCACGCATATATCGAATGTTGTCCTTGACCATTGAGGCCCGATATTCATCCTTAAAGTCTATATCCGTTTTTTCCACCGATTCCACAATATAATCGACCAGTTTCTGAATGTTCATGGACTTTTGAAAGACAGGCACCTTATCCCATTGTTCCATTGGTTATATTTTTTTGTTGATTGATCTTTCTAAATGGTCTGCAATGATTTTTGCATGAATTCTCGAATTTTCAATGAACCATTTATGTGTTTCCAAGCCACCACAAATAACACCAGCGAGATACAGACCTTTTACATTGGTTTCCATCGTTTCAGGATTGTAAAAAGGTTTGCATAAATCGTCTTCTGACATATCAATCCCTAATTCTTTTAAAAATTGGAAATTCGGTTGGTAGCCTGTCAACGCCACTACAAAATCATTGGGAAGTTTTATCTTGCCTTTAGAAGTTTTAATTAGGACTTCATCTTCTTTGATTTCCATGATTTTAGAATTGAAATACGCCATAATACTTCCTTCTTCAATACGGTTTATGATATCTG
>JBDSFP010000037.1:0-2937 GCA_039919415.1 Aquaticitalea sp.
TGTCAATATTCCCTATATGGAATCTTCAGTTACAAAAATGATTGAAAAAGTTGCAGAAGTTAAAAATGAAGAAACGTTAAAGGTAGAACCACCCATTCAAGAACCCATTCCTATCATTGATCTGAAAAGTGATTCTCACCACACTTCTGGTCTGTCCTTAAAAAGCATCAGGGCAAAAAAGGAACATCACATCAGGCAAATGGAAGTGGTCATCAATGCAAACGATCTTCCCAAGGAAGCTGTCACCCAAGACGATTTGCTGAATGCCTGGAAATCTTATGTGGCAACTTTGGACAGAAAGGGAGAACGCATCATGGCTTCCATTTTGGAAATGGATACTCCAAAATTATTGGATAGCAAAATCCATTTGGAATTTCCCAACCAAACCATTAAAATCGAACTGGAACGAGCACAATTTCCATTAATGGAGTTTCTCCGAAAAACATTAAAGAATTATAATTTATCTTTGGAAATTACGGTAAATGAGGAAATTGAAAAACAATACGCATATACTCCGATGGAAAAATACCAAAAACTGAAAGAGAAAAATCCAAATATCGAATTATTGAAGAAGACGTTTGGGTTGGATATTTAACCTGCAAGGTTTTAAAAACCTTGTAGGTTTAATAACATAAATAGATATGAAGAGCATTTTTTTTATAATCACCATTATTGGCATTACTTGTATAAGCTGTGATGGTAGAAAAAGTAGAAGCGAGTCTTTAAAAGCATCTATTGAAAAATTCAATCAAAGGCAATCCAAAGTCTCACTGGTAACTATTTATCCCAGAGAATTTACTGAAGTTGTGACGGATACTCTAATTTCCAACAAAGTGAAGGTGCATATTAAAAATTATTCACTTCCCGACGCAAGCATCGTTATGACATCAGTAGGTAAAACTCAAAAAAGTCAAAAGTTCCATCGCGTTTTTGAATCGGAAATTGTTATTTCTACTGTAACTCAAGCAATTTTTAATACTCATATTTCGGCCGAACAATTCAAAGCAATTTCTGTTGACAAATTTTGGAACAATGCGACCTTACAGCAGGTTTGGGTAAATCAAGAATTGTCCACATCACAGACTATACAATTGGACATGTCGTTCATCAATCCAAAAGAGAATTCTTATAAATTGTACCGAATGTCCATCGATGAATATGGACAACAACACCTCAAACTGATAGAAGAACAAAGTTAATATGCTCGGACTCAAACTTCCCACAGATCCACGTTGGGTGAATATTGTTGAAAAAAATATTGAGGATATCCTGACCGATCACGCTTACTGTGAGCAAAAAGCGGCGAGCACGGCCATTTCGTTGATTGTCAGTTTTCCCGAATATACCGAGTTGGTTCAGGAAATGATTGCGTTGGTCAAGGAAGAAATCAGCCATTTTAAAATGGTGCATGACAAAATCCTTGAAAACGGCTGGATTTTGGGACGCGATAGAAAAGACGAATATGTCATTCAATTGATAACATTTTTTCCTAAAGGCGGCAGTCGAACAACACAATTGGTACATCGCTTATTGTATGCAGCCTTGATTGAAGCTCGGAGCTGTGAACGGTTCAGATTGCTTTCTGAAGAATTGAGAGATAAAGAACTTGCCGAATTCTACAGAAAATTGATGATCAGCGAAGCCAATCATTACGCGATGTTTTTGGGTTTTGCAAGACAGTATGGCGACCGAAAGGAAGTCGATTCAAAGTGGCAGCAATTATTGGATCATGAATCGAATATTATAAAGAAATTGAGTAAGGGCGAGACGATTCATGGCTAAATGGAACGCAGATGACACAGATTTTTTATGATGGTCGCTGATTTGGTTTAGAAATCCAAAAAATAATGATCAAATTATAGTCACCTATATTTATAAAACAAAAAGCCCCAATCCTAAGATTGGGGCTTTAAATTATTTTTAGTTTTAATTAAATTTTTATTCCAAATCCAAATTGGATATTGTTGTTCTTTGCTTCAATGCCCTTTAAATCAGGATCTAAAATATTGGTGATTCCATAAGAATAACGAGCATCGATAAATAATTCATCGGTTATCATATATTCTATGCCTCCGATTGCTGAAAAGGAAAATGTGGAAAATCCATCTCGATCCTTCCAAGTCTTTAAACTTGCCATTGGGCCAGCGCCGATGGTGAAACTATCTCCAAGATGATAACGCAACATAATTGGCATTTGAATGTAATCGGCCTTTAAATCGTCCGCTTTTCCACCTTCTGCGGAATATTGTAATTCCCCTTGAAGCGATAAGGCTTCACTAAAACCATAATCAACAAAGCCACCAAAAAAGAAACCATTTCGGTGCGAATTCTGAAAATCCGCATCAGGAGTAAAATCGAGATTTGAAACGTTCACGCCAGCTCTAACCCCGTATTGGGTTTCTTGTGAAAATGTTAAGGAGGTGATACTTACAAAAAGTAAAAGACTAAAGATTGTTTTCATAGTGTAAGGATTTGAGACTGTGAATATATATTCAAAAATACTGATTTTCTCAAAAAAATGGTCATGTAACCCAAAAAATAAGACAAAATGCGAAATTATGACATTTCTACGCTAGAAACCGTTTCAAAATAAACGCTTTTGATAATGCCGTCAGACAATCCGATCTTTGGAACATAAATATCCTTGGCACCACTCCATTTCATGGCAGAAAGATAAATTCGCGTAGCTGGAATAATGACGTCTGCCCTATCCTGATTAAGGTCTAATTCAGTAATCCGCTCTTCATATGAATAGGTTTGCAACATATTGTAAAAAGAGGTCAAATAGAAATAGGTCAATGGTTTACCTACTGCTTTTCCAGAAAGCTTGAATATCTTGTTGATGTTTCCACCGGAACCAATCAAATCGACTTTTTCATAATCTTTGGTATTGGTTTTGATCCATTGTTCCAATTCTAACCAAGCTTCTTTCTGCAC
>JBDSFP010000054.1:0-6255 GCA_039919415.1 Aquaticitalea sp.
AGCATAGCCAATTCCTGTGATGGTTGCCAAGGCTTTTTTGGAATTCCCTTTCTCTAGGCAGGCCATGGCAGCTGCTTCCCCCAGAACCATGGAGTTTTGTTTTTTGTGAATATCCAAGGCGCGACAAGGATAATCTCCTTTTTCCTTGGAATAAATCTTCAAAGCTTGCATCTGTGCCACCGTAAAAGCAGTTAATGGGGCTTCACTGCCACCAACTAAAAATTTATCGCACATCCCGGAATTGATCCAAGCAATACCGTTCAGCATCGCATGCAAGGCCGTGGAACAGGTGATGGAATGACTGATTTCTGGACCTTGGGTCTGCAAATCATGGGCTACCCAAGACGAAATGTTTCCCAATGTAGTTGTCGGCGAACTTAAGCTGCTTGTCTTGTGGTTTTTTATAAATTCTTCATGATGGGTTTCGAACAACCGGGTTGCTCCGCGGGAGGAACCAATATTGATTCCAAAATTATCCGATGAGGACCAACTAGCTTGCCTTATGGATTTTCTTGAAGTGTAAATGGCAAAAAGCACCGAATCGTCAAGTGATTTGTATTTGGTATCTGATGTTTTTAAAATTTGAATCTCTTTTTTGATATCCGACGGCAATTCAGAAATTAAGGCCTTAAAGTGTTCGAATGATTTTTCAGTGATAAAGTGATTCGATTGCTGATAATTGTTCCATACGGCTTCTGCCGAATTTCCGAGTGGCGAAATGGAAGCAATGGAAGTTATTGAAATAGGCTGCAAAGGAAGCTTGGTTTAAAGCAAATTTAAACTATTGTTAAAGATTCTTCAATGGTTTGATATACTTTTTGCAATTCGACTTCCGAAATCACATAAGGTGCCTGAATGTAAATGGTATTTCCCAATGGACGCAAGAACACACCATTGTCCATAAAAAACTTGAAGAGTTTATCGCGCAAATTCCCATAACGTTCCATTTCAATATCCAAATCGAGGGCGAAAATTATTCCGGTTTGTCTTGTGGATTTTACTTTTGGATGGTTTTTGATACGTTCATTGAAGGTTTTATGTGAAGCAATTATTCTCTGGATATTATTTTGAATTTCTATAGATTGCAACAGCTCAATACCAGCCAAAGCAGCTGTACAGGCCAGAGGATTGGCAGAGTAGGTGTGTCCATGGAACAAGCCTTTGCCAATATCATCACTATAAAATGCATCATAAATATCCTGTGAACAGGACGTAATTGCCATTGCTAATAATCCTGCGGTCAATGCCTTGCTCAAACACATGATGTCTGGTTTGATTTCCAAATGGTCGGAAGCGAAGTGTTTTCCGGTTTTGCCAAACCCTGTCATTACTTCATCAGCAATTGTTATAATTTGATGGGATTTACAGAATTTCAAAATGGTTTCCAAACCTTCGGCATTGTGCATTTTCATGGCTGCAGCACCTTGTACCAACGGTTCATAAACAAAGCCTGCAACTTTGTTGGTTTCAACGATTGCTTTCAATTGCTCTAAAATTAACTCATGATTGTTCCCATTGGGTGTTGAAATCCGTTTGACTTCCAAGAAATAATCTTCAAACGGACCATTATAAACCGATAATCCAGAAACACTCATCGCTCCAAATGTGTCACCATGAAATCCATCTTCAAAGGCAATCAGGACATGTCGTTTGTCACCTTTGTTAAAGTGGTATTGGAGCGCCATCTTGATTCCAATCTCCACACTTGTGGAACCATTGTCGCTAAAAAAGAGTTTGTTTTGATTGTTAGGCAAAATATTTATGAGTTCTTCAGAGAGTTTTATTGCTGGTGCGTGAGTGAAACCACTGAATACCACTTGATCCAACTGTTGCATTTGCTCATAAACCCTTTTGGTAATATAGGTATTGCAATGTCCATACATACAGGTGTACCATGAGGCTATAGCATCGATATAGGTATTGCCATCTTCATCTGTAAGAATACAACCTTTGGCTTTGGTTATGGCAATGGCTTCGGGGTGCAATTTGTGCTGCGTCAGTGGATGCCATAGGTGTTTTTTATCTCTTTCCTTTAAATTCATAATTATATTACATCTCACAGGTTTCAAAAACCTCAACAGGTTATTTTATATTTTCTCTCGGAATAAATCCGCATATTCCAAGATTACGTTTTTATCAAAATAAGGTTCTTCATCAATTCTTCCAATCACTGGGACATTGGTCATTTTAGCAATGATAGCTTCGGTAGTTTTATGTTCGTTTCCGCTAAAGATAATTGACACATCAAATCCCTTTTCTTTCAATAGATTCAATGCTAAAAGTGTATGGTTGATGCTTCCCAAATAATGACGGGAAACTAAAATCACTTTATAATCTGGTTTGATGAGGTCCAAAATGGTCTGCGAATCATTTATGGGAACCAACAATCCACCAGCGCCTTCAATGACGAGATGGTTCTTTGTTTTAGGAGGTTTGATGTTTTTTAGACCTATGGTAATGCCATCAATTTCGGCCGCTGCATGCGGACTCATCGGTGTTTTTAATGCGTAACTGCTTGGATGGATTTTTGAGGTTTTATTAGATACCAATTGCGCCACTTTTTTAGTGTCTCCATGTTCCAATTCCCCGGCTTGTATGGGTTTCCAATAATCAGCTTTCAATGCTTCAACCAAAATGGCTGACGCAATGGTTTTGCCCACATCGGTGGAAATGCCTGTAACAAAAATTGTTTTCATGTTACAAAAGTAGATAACAAGCTTAAAACTTCCGAGATTTCATTGCGTGAATTATAAGCATGAAGACTAAAACGTAAGCGTTCCTTTCCTTGTGGAATTGTTGGAGACAAAATCGGTTTGACATCAAAACCTTTGTTTTGTAACTGTTTGGAAATCGATTTTACCTTCTCATTTCCTGAAATAATACAACATTGAATCGAAGAATCACTTTCAATAAAATGACCTTGAAGTCTATGTCTTATCGATTCAGCTTTAAAAGTTAGTATATTCTGATGCAACAGTTCAATGGATGGTGTCTTATTTAATTCGGCATAACTAGATTGAATGGTCGCCAACGAATGTGGTGGCAGTGCTGTGGTATAGATCAAAGGACGGGAAAAATTGACTAAATATTTTTTCAATTCCGCACTTCCCAAGATTGCCGCACCATGACAGCCCAAGGCCTTTCCAAAAGTCACTAAACGTGCAAAGACCTCATGTTGCAATTCCAGTTGTTGTATTATTCCAACGCCTTTGACTCCAAAAACACCAACAGCATGCGCTTCATCCACAATCAAATGACAATTGGCTTCTTTACAAAAGGATGCCAATGCTTTTAAATCGGGAGAATCGCCATCCATTGAAAACACAGATTCGGTGACGATATAAAATTCAGAGTTTAAAGGATTTCGACCTTTCTCAATACGACATCTTTTTTTTAAATCCTCTAAATCATTGTGCTTGAATTTGTAGGCTTTCGCATTACCCATTCTAATGCCATCGCGTATGGAAGCATGTATCAATTCGTCGTAAAAAATGAAATCGCCACGTTGGGGCACACAAGAGAAAAATCCAAGATTGGCATCATAGCCTGAATTAAAAATTAAAGTGGTTTCACAGTCATGAATTTTACAAATCAAGTCTTCGACTTCATCATATAGTATATGGTTGCCTGAAAGCAAGCGCGAGCCTGTTGAGCCATTTTGAATATGGTTGTGGTCTATCAAATGCCGATGTGCTACAGTAAAAATATTTTTGGATTTTGAAAAGCCTAAATAATCATTTGAAGCAAAATCGATTATGTTATTATGAACACCTAATTTTCGCAGGGTGTTTTGGTTTTTCCTCTCTTCCAATTTGGATTTTAACTTTTCAGGTAATTTGTACATAAAACAAAAATAGTATCTTGGAGCTTCAAATTTATATTTATGCAACAATTTCTTTCACTTCTGATTGTTCTCTTTTGGCCAATCTCGATTCAATCACAAATCTCTTCAAAATACACCATCTCCTTCGAGAATGCTATCCATCATGAAGCCACGATCACCGCGGCATTTTCCAATTTAAAATCCGAGGAACCAACCTTCACAATGGCTCGTTCGTCACCAGGACGTTATGCGCTTCACGAATTTGCCAAAAACGTTTACAATGTGAAAGTCACAGATAGCAAAGGCAACGAGCTGATAGCTTCACGACCGGATCCCTATTCTTGGAAGGTAAAAGGTCACGATGGTACAATCATCGTCCGTTATACATTGTTTGGAAATCATGGCGATGGCACCTATACGCAGGTGGATGAAACTCATGCTCATTTGAATGCACCCGCCACATTTATATACGTTCCCGAGTTAGCCAATCAGGAAATTGAAGTCACGTTTAATGTCCGTGAGGATTTAAATTGGAAAATCGCCACGCAATTAAAGTATCAAGAGAATTACACTTATTACGCAAAAGATTTGCAATACTTCATGGACAGTCCTATCGAAATTGCAAACTTTAGAATACGTTCCTTTAAAGTAAAGCAACAAATCATCAATTTCGTATTGCACGATGACGCTGCATCAGAAGAAAATTTGGATGCTTATTTTGAAAAGGTTAAAAACATCGTATTGACAGAAGCAATGATCTATGGCGAATTGCCATCCTACGATTATGGCGAATATACCTTTTTAGCCTGCTATATGCCAAATGCTACAGGCGATGGCATGGAGCATCGCAATTCAACCTCCATCCCGAGTGAGGTCAGTTTGTCAAAAGGAGACATTGATGAAAATTTAGGAACTGTTGCACACGAGTTTTTCCATTGCTGGAATGTTGAACGCATCCGCCCGAAATCCTTGGAACCTTTTGATTTTCAGAAAGCCAATATGAGTGGCGAATTGTGGTTTGCAGAAGGATTTACCAATTATTATGATGCCTTGACCCAGTGCCGAACAGGGATTTGGAGTCAGGAGAAGTATTTTCATGATATGACAGGCGGATTTAATTATGTTTGGTCCTCTCCAGCACTACGATTTTTCAATCCTATCGAAATGAGCTTTCAAGCTCCATTTGTAGATGCTGCCAAATCGGTTGATGAAACCAATCGTGAGAACACCTATATTTCCTATTATTCGTATGGTGAAATGCTCGGCTTGGCACTTGATTTGTCCTTGAGGGAAAAAGGATTGAATCTTGATGATTTTATGAAAGTGATGTGGAACAACTTTGGAAAAGTACAAAAGTATTACACCGTGGAAGATTTGCACCAAACCTTGAATGATTTTGCTGGAAATGAATTTGGAGACCATTACTTCAACAATTACATCTACAAAAACGGCATGCCTGATTATGAGAGATTGTTAAAGCAGGTCGGAGTTGTTTTGGCAACTAAAAATGATATTAATTTTGGAGCAACGGTTAGAAATCGAATCATCATTAGCAATCCGAAAATTGGTTCTGCCGCCTATGAAGCTGGTTTTCAAAAAGATGATAAAATAATTAATATTGATTCAATCAATTATGACGGAGGCGCAAGCATTAATAGTATTTTAAACACCTTTAAAAAAGGAGATTCGGTTAATATAACCTTCGAACGCTTTGGAAATCCCATGGAAAAAATGCTAAAGATACAGACCGAAACATCATATGATTTAGAACTGATGGAGTCCACTTCAAAAGAATTGACCAAAGTAATGAAAGAAAAACGTGCTAATTGGTTGCAATCAAAATTGTAAATACTAAAAAAGCCAAACATTTTCAGTTTGGCTTTTCTTATTTATTTCAAAAGTTTTAATCCACCAAAACAATCGCTCTGTTGTCTTTCATTTCCAAAGTCCCACTAGTGATGTGGATTATCCATTTGCCATCTTCTTGGGTAAATTTGGATTCATGTCCCTCGGCGATGGTTGGGTTGCCTTTGAATTTTACGCGGCCTTCGCCCAATAAAGATACAATGGCAGCATGGTTGTTCAACATTTGGAACTCACCCTCAACACCCGGAACAGTGACACTTTCTACATCTCCACTTACCAATGAAGCTTCAGGTGATACGATTTCTAAATACATAGTTTTCAAATTTTCAAATTTCAAGCACCAAAAACCAATAGAAAGTTTGGAATTTGGAATTTAAAATATTGGAATTTATTAGGCTTCCGCCAACATTTTATCTCCTGCCTCAATTGCTTCCTCAATAGTTCCTTTAAGGTTGAAAGCTGCTTCTGGCAAGTGGTCCAATTCACCATCCATGATCATATTAAAGCCTTTGATGGTTTCTTTGATGTCTACCAATACACCTTTTAATCCTGTAAACTGTTCCGCT
>JBDSFP010000060.1:0-7197 GCA_039919415.1 Aquaticitalea sp.
CAATAGGAATAAGTCATTTGTCCTATGTTGTTTCGTCTTAGTCTTACATCACATTTGTTAATTAGATATTTGTACGGAAAATGATTTTTTATTTTAATCTAAGGATAAGTTGTTCCAAGGTGAGTTCTTGCTGCTCCCCGGAATCCATGTTTTTCAATGTGAAAGTATGGTTTTTCAGTTCAGATTCGCCTACCAAAATCACATTGGGAATGTTTCGTTTGTTGGCGTAATTCATTTGTTTGATGAATTGCTTTTTGGACGTGGAAGCATCAGGATACAGTTCCGTCTTGATGTTGTTATTTCGCAATTCCTTAATGGCTTTTAAGCATGCAAAGGCTTCTTTCTCTCCAAAATTGACAAACAAAGCTTTCACAGTAGTACTGATGGTTTCTGGAAACAAGTTCAAGGCTTCAAGTACCAGATAAATGCGGTCGAGACCAAAACTGATGCCAACGCCACTCATCTCCTTCAATCCGAAAATTCCAGTAAGGTCATCGTAACGGCCACCGCCGCCAATTGATCCCATATCCACACCCTTTGGCGCAGACACTTCAATAATGGCGCCTGTGTAATAATTTAAGCCGCGAGCTAATGTAACATCCAATTGTAAAGTCGAAGTTTTCAATCCCAATTCCGAAATGGAATTATCAATGAATTCCAATTCCTGGATGCCCTTTTTTCCTTGTTCGGATGATGATAAAATGGATTTCAATTCCGCAATTTGCGAACCAAAATCTCCAGAAATACTGAATAATGGCTGCAATTTATCAATTCCATTTTGTGGAATGCCTTTTCCCAACATTTCTTCCTTGACCTTCTCCACTCCTATTTTGTCAAGTTTGTCCAAAGCGACCGTAAAATCAATAAGCTTATCTTGTGCGCCAATGACTTCGGCAATCCCGGATAAAATTTTACGATTATTGATTTTGATGGTAATGTCTTCCAATTTTAAAGCTGAAAAAACGGAGTCATACAATTGTACTAACTCCACTTCTTGCCACAATGATTGGCTTCCGACTACATCGGCATCACATTGGTAAAATTCCCTGAATCGTCCTTTTTGTGGTCTGTCTGCTCGCCAAACAGGTTGTATTTGGTAGCGTTTGAAAGGGAATTCAATCTCGTTTTGGTGCTGCACAACATATCTTGCAAATGGGACGGTTAGGTCGTAACGAAGGGCTTTTTCGGAAATTGAACTCGTGATTTTATATGAATCTTTAACGGAATAGGCATTTTCATCAGCTTTACTCAAAAAATCTCCAGAATTTAATATCTTAAAAATCAAACGGTCGCCTTCCTCACCGTATTTTCCCATCAAAGTTTCGGAATTTTCAAAACTTGGGGTTTCAATCGGTTGATATCCGAAGAGTTCAAATTGCGAACGTATCGTACTGAAAATGAAATTGCGTTTTGCAACTTCTTCAGGATTGAAATCCCGTGTGCCTTTTGGGATGCTTGGTTTTTGTGCCATATTATATTCCTGCGAAAGCAGGAATCTCATTTTATAAAGTTATATTACCTACAAAAATATCATAATTTAAAGAATATAAACATAAAACCAGGAGCAAATGATATACTAGCTTTTTTCCTGCCGAACACCCAGATTTCCGCGAAGACAATTCTGCATTGTTCTGCGAGATTGGCTGGGAAATAAAAAATTTAACAAGCTTAATTGAAATTTACAGTAACTTTATGGGCATTTTGTAGTCATATAGGAAATCAGTCTCAACAAGAACAACAACATCCATGTTTTCATTATTCAGGGAAAATCTTAGAATAGCCGTCAATTCCATCCGAACACAACTCTTAAGAACTAGCTTAACGGTCATCATCATTGCCATTGGAATCATTGCTTTAGTGGTCATTTTGACGGTCTTGTCGAATCTTGAAAATACCATTTCTAGTGATTTTTCTTCCATGGGTTCCAACACGTTCAACATTCAGAGATACGAATTCACGACCCAACGTCAAAGCGGCAAGGAAGTTCAAAAGATTAATCCCATCATCAGTTATACAGAAGTCAGGGCTTTTGAGGATGGCTATAAATTTCCATTTACCCAAACATCCTTATCCTTTGTTGGTACTGGCACTGCCGAAGTAAAATACGAAAACAAAAAGACCGATCCGGAAGTTACGGTTTTGGGCATCAACGAAAATTTTCTCCAAAACTCTGGCCTGGAGATTGCTGATGGACGCGAACTCAACTATTTTGATGTCCTCAACAATACCAACGTCTGTGTGATTGGAAGTGATTTGGTGAAGGCTGTTTTAACAGATGTGAATCCCATCAATAAAACAATCAGTGTTAGAGGTGCTAAATTCAAGGTGGTCGGCGTTTTAAAATCCAAAGGCTCAACCTTTGGCAACAATCAGGATTTGAGGGTTTTCATTCCGATGCAAAAAGCACGCTCGCTGTTTACGCAACCGAACATCAATTATAGTCTGAGCATTAAAACCGATAATAAAGATATGTTGGAAGGTGCGCAGGATGAAGCCATCTTAATGTTTAGAAATGTAAGGGGTCTCAATCCTGTGGAAGAGAATAATTTTGGTATTGAGCGCAGTGACGATTTAGTCAACAGAATCGCAGACATCTCAAAATATCTTTATTTAGCCGCCTGGATCATCAGTTTGATCACCATTACCGGATCATCGATTGCTTTGATGAACATTTTGTTTGTGTCGGTTACGGAACGCACACGGGAAATCGGGGTACGGAAAGCACTTGGTGCCAAAAAGAAAACCATTGCTGCCCAATTCTTTATGGAAGCGCTTCTCATTGGTCAACTTGGTGGAATTTTGGGCATTATCCTCGGCATTCTGATAGGCTTTGCCATTTCGGCAGCTTTAAAATTTCAATTTTCAACGCCTTGGTTTGCAATGTTCAGCGCGTTTTCAATTGCTTTTATTGTGGCGATTGTTGCCGGCTTGATTCCTGCAGTAAAAGCCGCTAAGTTGGATCCTGTGGAATCGCTGCGGTATGAGTAAAACCGATGTGAGATCGCTTTGCTACAAGACTTTTGACCGTTGGATTACTTAGCCACCAAATTTTCAAAATATTGAAACAACTCCCCTTTTGTAATCACAGCACCTTGTTGTATGAGCTTGAACTTGTCCAATGATCTATCATCAGAATAGGACTTGTTCGCAGTCAAAAACTCCACATCGTCTGATAACAGGTTATCTCGGAACCAATCAAAGCCTTTTCTGGTTGTTAAGTCTATGTTCTCGTTTTTAAGTTTAATGGCAATCAATTGCATAATGTCTTCTTTTAAATGAAACAAATGCACCTGTTGCGGAGAAATATGTTCTAAATAACTTATATTCCCTAATACACCTTCCCACACCAAATCGCTGAAGACATCCAATTCCTGCTCGGCCACTTCTAGATTGTTGGTTTTAATATCTTTCCATTCATCTGCTGTAATGGATTGTGTAGCCAAAAAATTGATGAATTCTTGGTGCAATTCTTCAAATTGTTCTTTAGTAAGTCTTGTATAATTCATACTTATTTTAATAAAAAAATGCGCTCCTTTTTCAAAGAACGCAAATTTATAAATTTAATATCAAAAATTAGAATATATAGCGCAAACCAAATTGTGCTTGCCATCTCGATGCCAAACTCGAATCATAACTGTACGTTTTTGTTAAGTCTGGATTAAAGGTGTAGGTTGGAATACGGGTGTCTTGGTCAACACTAACACCAACTGGCTGTACGCTATTTGGCTGTTGAATCAAGCCCCAATCTGAATTCAATAAATTACCCAGATTCAATACATCGACACTTAATTGAAGGGTATTTGTTTTGCCTGCGATTTTAAAATTAAAGTCTTGTAGCAATTTTAAATCCCAACGACTTCTCCAAGGTGCTATTGCAGCATAACGTTCGGCATATTGGCCTCTTCGTCCGCTCAAATAATCATCTTGAGCAATATAAGCGTCGAAAGCCTCAGCCTGTCCTGGCCCAGAAAACTGTTGTTGATTGATTTCGCTAGAGGTTGGAACGTAAAGCAAATCATTGAGATTTGATCCATCTCCATTGAGATCGCCTCCATAGGTGTAATTATAACGCCCGCCTTGTGCATATTCAAAAAATGTGGAGATGGTGGTGCCGAATTTTTCATTTCCATAAATCCATTTTTTACTGGCAACTCCTATGAACCGATGTTTATCCCCATATTTTGAAAAACCTAAAACATCATCATTGACATTCCCCAAAGCAGGATTGCCAGCAAAGGCATCACTTGTAATTTCAGCTTCGATAGAGTTGACATCTTTTGCATTCAAATAACTGTAAGCCAGCATGCCATAAAATCCGTTGTCAAACGATTTCTGTGCCTTGGCAGAAACATTCCAAATTCTACCCTTATCCGTATTGGTAAAAACATAGGCATTATTGATAATGTCACTTGGAGCATAAATAGGTCTGTTGTCCACACCATTTAAGGTTGCTGATGGAGGCAATAATCCCCAATTCTGAACGTGTGCACCATTGGTATCTTTAGTATAGGACACATCACCTGTTAAAATAATACCATTATTCAGTTTATAATCTGTACCAATATTTGTTCTCCATACCTGTGGAAATTTATATTCAGGGTCAACGGCTTGCAAGAAAAATACATCGGGATTTGCGATTTGATTCCCTAGCCAAACAAAGGGAAAACGTCCAGTAAACAATCCTGAACCACCACGAATCTGAAATGTTTTGTCACCATTAACATCATAATTAAACCCTAACCTTGGCGATATAAGCCATTTGTTAGATGGCAATTGGGTATTATCTATTAATACTCTTTCGCCCGTATTTGGGTTGTAATATTGGATATCCGGAACTACAAAACCTCTATCAATTACTTCTTGTGCGTTTTTAGAGGAGTCAAAGAATAATGGTTTATCAAAACGTACGCCATAGGTCAGTTTAAAGTTATCATTCACATTCCATTCATCTTGTGCATAGAATGACATTTGTCCAACATTGGTTTCCGACAAGGTAAATCCGCCAGCTACACCTTCTCCATTCGCAGTTAAAGAATTGTGAAAGGCAATAGCATTATCAAATAAAGTTTGTAAGTCACCTGAATCGACTAGATTTTGAAAATTTTCCATCGTTGTTGTTGGAAAAAATACACCTTGAGCTCCATAAACACCTAAATTGAATGAGTTATCAAATTGAAATTTTTCAAAAGACAGTCCGATAGTGAAGGTATGATCTCCTTTAAAAAAATTTAGATTATCCGAAAATTGAAACACCTTTTGATCTAATTTGTTATTAATGGAAAATGGCTCATGACCAGCGATAATATAATTCGACCCATCTTTTGTGATTGTGATTGTTGGTGCCGGTGTTGATAATGGATTCCTAAAATCATCAAAATGAGTGTAACCTATTTGAAATTTATTACTGGCTTCGTTTGATAAGGTCGAATTCAATTCCAATTGTACCGATCGGATGTTATTATTGATTTCATATCCTGAATTTTCGAATTGAAGTGTATTGACGCTTGGACCTCTAAAACCAAGAGCCGTTGGATGTGCCGGTTTTTCCTTTGAAGCATTCAAGAAGTTATATATAACAGCCAAACGATTGTTTTCGTTGATATTCCAGTCCAGTTTAAAAATGCCCTTGTTCGATTTTGCTCCATAGGTAAAACCTTCATAGGCTCCTGGATCATAACTGGGATCCAAGGCCAAAAGTGCATTTTGAACCGTAATCAAATCTTGTTCTAGTACTCTAGATTCATTTACGGCACCACTGCCTGTGTTAGGAATAAATCCATTAGTTCCCAAATCGGTACGTTCGTCTTTTTCGAAATTTGCAAAGAAGAACAGTTTATTCTTTATAATTGGACCGCCAATACTTAAACCATATTGGTTTTGCTGTAATTTTGGTTTTACAACATCTTCGCCCCTAACTTTCCCGCCTGTTAAATCTTGGTTTCTAAAAAATCCATATACCGTTCCATGAAATTCATTGGTTCCACTTTTAGTGACTGCATTAACTGCAGCTCCAGTAAATCCGGATTGTGTAACATCGTAAGGTGCGGTGGAAACTGTAATTTGATCTATGGCATCAATCGAAATTGGTTGCGAATCTGTTTGTCCACCGGGAGTTGCAGCATCCAGTCCAAATGGATTGGTGAAGATTGCTCCATCAAGGGAAAAGTTATTGAATTGGTCATTCCTACCACCAAAGGAACCATTGCTTGCTGTTGGCTCAAGTCTTGTAAAGTCTGACGCAGATCTCGAAATTGTAGGCAAACTTGTAAGCTCTCTTCTACCTACATTTGTTTCTGCTCCAGTTCTATCAGCGCCGAAAGTTCCAGTCCCACCGGTTCCGGTTAAGACTACAGTATCCAATTGTTGACTATCTGGCACCATTGCAAAATCGATATCTTCTGTTTTTCCCAATGTCAGATAAACTTCATTGAATACTTGTTCTTTATAGCCAACATAGCTTAATGTTATTGTATAGGGTCCCCCTACTCTTAAGTTGAGTAGATTAAAGCGTCCATCAAAATTGGTTGAAGATCCATAAACAGTGCCTGTTGGTGAATGGAGGGCGACAACATTTACTCCAGGTAAAGGCTGTTGGTTCTCATCAAGAATTAACCCTTTAATGTTTGAAGTTGTTACCTGTGCAAAAGCTACAAATGTAAAGGACATTAAAATAAAAGTAAGTAATAGTTTTCTCATGTGTGTTTTGGTTTAGTTAATCACTAGTAAAATTAAAATAAAAAAGACCACTCAAACAAGTGGCCTTTTTTATTTATTAACTTAAATATGTTAATTATGCTTCAGCAATAACTTCAAAAGTGAAATCAACCGTAACATCCCTGTGCAACCGAATGACGGCATCGTACTGACCCAATCGTTTGATGTTTCCACCATTGATGGAAATGAACTTTTTATCGACTGGATGTCCAGCTTCGTTCAACGCATTTGCCAAATCGATATTGGATACAGAACCAAAAAGTTTTGCTCCAGGCATTGCGTTGGCTCCCGCATTTGCAGGGATCTTTATTTCCAATGCTTTAATTGCTTCAGCGGTTTTTTGAGATTCGTCAATTACTTTTTTGTCTTTGAAAGCTCTTTGTTTCAAGGTTTCTTCCAATACTTTTTTAGCAGAAGGCGTGGCCATGACAGCTTGTTTTTGAGGGATCAAAAAATTTCTACCATAACCGTTCTTAACCGTTA
>JBDSFP010000189.1:0-5662 GCA_039919415.1 Aquaticitalea sp.
AAAATGGCTTTCACCCTACGCGATGATCTCTTCCAGTTCCCGTTCCAGCTTTTTCATTTGCGGCGGGGTAAGTTTGTTAAACTCCAGATCCGTAATGTAAAAAACGTCTACCACGCGGTAAGCCTCTGTGGTGATCATGGCCAGGTGGATATAGTAAGACTGATCATTACAAACGCGGGTGATATCGTAAAGCAATCCGGGGCGATCATAGGATTTGACCTCCAGGCTTAACCATTCTACAATACTGTTGTAAAATTTCCTGTTGTGTTTTTTTGATGTCTTCGAGGAATTGAGGTTGCAATTTCCATTTAGCATCCGGATTTCTTCGCAATACTCCCAAACCAGAACAAGGTGCATCAATCAAAACCCTGTCGGCTTTGTCATATAATTTTTTGATAACTTTTGTGGATTCTATGGGACGTGTTTCAATGTTGAAAGCACCATTACGTTTCGCTCTTCGCTTCAATTCATGAAGTTTGTTGGCATAGATGTCCAAAGCAATTATTTGTCCTTTGTTTTCCATCAAGGAGGCGATATGCAAGGTTTTTCCTCCGGCTCCTGCGCAGGCATCGACCACGCGCATTCCAGGTTCCACATTTAGAAATTCTGCTACCAATTGAGAAGATGCATCCTGAACTTCAAAAGCGCCATTTTTGAACTGTTCAGTTTGAAAAACGTTGGCTCTTTCTTTTAGTTTTAAGGCATTCGGATAATCTGGTAAGAAATCGGTTTCGATGTCTAGATCGAATAATTCGGAATACAATTTTTCCTTGGTGGTTTGAAGCGTATTAACTCTTAAGATGACATCAGCCTGTTCGTTCAAAGCTGAAATTTCCTTGGTCCAAACAGCGTCGCCCAATTCTTTTTTGCCCAATTCATCCATCCAATCGGGAATGGATTCGCGATATCTTCTCGTTTTTGAAAGTTCATCAAAACGGCCTTTTATTTTTCGTAAAGGAGTGTTTTCAAAATAGGACCAATCTGGTAATTTAATCCCTCTTAAAGTTGCCCATACGGCAAATAGTCTCCAAATATTATCTCTGTCAAATGGCTCTTTGACTTCGGCAATTTCTGCATACAAACGTTTCCATCGCACAATATCATAAACAGTTTCAGCAACAAATCCGCGATCACGAGCGCCCCAGCGTTTGTCGCGTTTCAATAATTGTTGAATGATTTTATCCGCATATTGACCTTCATTGAAAATGAGCATCAGTCCATCAACGACTGCGAAGCATAGGTTTCTGTGTAATCTCACTTTATGTTCGTCCATTTGTAGTTAAGTTAACTGACTCCAACCTGTTGTAAAAATTGGCTTGCAAAGTTAAGCTAAAATGCCACGAAACCACGAATAATTTATTTTATTTAATGCCAAAACGAGTATCTTTCCAGAAAAATTACTTTCATGAGAGTTTTGATTTCCCTGTTTTTATTTAGTTTACTTTTCTCGTGTAAAAATGCTACTGATGAAGTTCAAAAAGCCTTTATTTCCGTTGAAGTGGTGGATATTTACAACGATTCCACTTTGAGTATCAGGGCCATTGAATTGCTGAATGACAAAAGCTTGGCTTTTGCTGCAAACAATGGCGTTTTTGGTTTGTATAATTCGCAATCGAACACTTGGATGACTTCCATTCAAAAACTGGATACCTTTAATTTGCAATTTAGGGCTGTAGCGCATACTTCAACCGATTTTTTTATGTTGAGCGGTGAAAATCCGGCATTGCTTTATAAGACTGGCGAGAATGGAGTTATGGAATTGGTCTATAAAGAAGAAAGCGAAAAAGTATTTTACGACGCCATGACATTTTGGAATGACAAAGAGGGCATTGCCATTGGCGACCCAATTGATGGATGTATGAGCGTCATTATCACTCAAGATGGAGGCGAAACGTGGACGAAAGTTCCTTGCAATAACTTGCCTAAAATTAAAGAAGGTGAAGCTGCGTTTGCTGCGAGCAATACGAATATTGCAGTGGTTGGGGACAAAACTTGGATTGCGACTGGTGGACAAACGAGCCGGATTTTCTTTTCGCCGGATAAAGGTTTAACTTGGGAAGTTTCTGAGACACCAATGATTAATGCAGAAGCAACCACTGGCATCTATTCCATGGACTTTTATGATGAAAAAAATGGTTTCGCCATTGGTGGGGATTATACTAAACCCGATAATAATAAAGCCAACAAGATTATGACTGATGATGGTGGAGAAACTTGGACGATTGTAGCTGATGGAAAGGAGCCTGGCTATAGAAGTTGCGTGCAATATGTGCCAAATTCCAACGGCAATTATTTGGTTACAGTGGGTTTCAAAGGTGTGGATTTTTCAAATGACAAAGGACAAAGTTGGAAGCATTTAAGTGATGATTCTTTTTATACCATTCGATTTTTGAACGATAGTGTGGCGTATGCGGCTGGAAAAGGGAGAATTTCTAAACTCAAATTCCAATAAAAGAAATTTGGAATTTTAAGGCCTATCCTTATTTGAATCCCTTCGTTTTTTGTATTCCTCAAACATCTTTTTATTAAATTCATCTTCGGCAATCCTCAGTTTGATGATTTTTTTAGCAGGAAGAATTTTTTGCAGATCTTTGATGAAGGTTTCACGAAGTTCATGTTTCTTATTTTCCGTGGAAATCATCTCATCAATCATTTTTTTTGCTTCTTGCTCGCTCAATGATTCAACGTCCGTTTCATTTCGTTTTGAATAGCGTTCCTTCCGTAACGCATGTTCCTCCGCTTCGAAAGCATTGTAAATAGGCCAAAACTGTTGCGCTTCTGTTTTTGAAAGCTGCAATTGTTCGGTAAGATAGGCGACCTTCAGCGCTTTGATTCGTTCGTGTCGGTCGTCATCTTGCGAAAAACTGTGGAAGGATACGAACAAAAGGATGGTAATTATGAATGGTTTCATCTGTCTATGTTATTGATCTGATAATAAATGTTCAACATCAGAATTTTGCAATAAATAATCTTCAATGTCTGATGGATATAACGTGTTTTTAACAAAATCATCTGTGCTCAGTTCTTTCACACTTAAATAAGGCGCGATGTCATAGGCATTTAAATCTTCATTCATCAAATAAGTCTCGATGGAAGCTGTTTTGAGACTATCAAAAGTGACTTTGGTAGAATTCGTGAAAATCAGATTAAATGCAAGGATCATGCTCGCTGCAATACCAGAAATATAAGAGACTTTTTTCCAACTGAATAAATGAATGATTTTTGTCGTGTGACTTTCTTTGGTAGCTTCCAAAATTTTGGCATCCAAGGACTCAAAATAACCGTTTGGCACCTCAAATCCGCTGGAATCTATTACTGTGGAAAGCTGATCTTGAATCAATTTTGAAAAAACAACCTCCACCAACGATTCAAAATAGGCGTCGGGAGTTTTGAAACCTGGTGATTTGATAGTATGTAAGTTATTGTTTTTCATATTTAAATTCCGAAATAGAGGAAAACTGTTTATTGATTCTTTGACTAAATTTAACTAGAATGGTTTAATCCTTGGTCAAGTATTCTTCTATTTTTTTAACTGCAATGTGATAAGATGCCTTTAAAGCGCCTTCGCTGGTTTCCAGAATTTCTGACATTTCACGATACTTTAGATCTTCAAAATATTTCATATTAAAAACCAATTGTTGTTTGTATGGTAACAAAATGATTGCTTGCTGCAACTTAATTTGAATGGCATCGCCTTCAAAATAGACGTCAGCCTCTAAATTTGAAATGGCTTGTTGCTGGAATGCTTCGTTAGTTTGGTGGTTGCGCTTTGCATTTTGATTTAGATATGTCAATGCTTCGTTGGTGGCAATGCGATACATCCATGAATATAATTTGCTTTCCCCTTTAAAACCGTGGATATTCTTATAAATCTTGATGAATGTATTTTGAAGGACATCATCGGTATCGTCATGCGATTTGACGATGTTCCGAATGTGCCAATAGAGACGTTCCTTGTATCTGGATAGCAATTCCTTAAAGGCCTGTTCTTTGGTCTCTTCTATTTTTAAGCGATTTACTAATTCAGATTCCGGATCCACAAACTGGTTTTTAATTCGACTGATGAAGTTACTGAAAGTTTAAATGAATATTATTTAAATTTCTAATAAAATTAAATAATTGGCAATTAATAAGTTAAGTAGAATAACATCGATGAAGTGTAAATTAGTTCGATGAAATAATGATTTTTCTTGCTTTATCGGATAAAAAATTTTACGTTTACAATGTCTAACCTACTTATTATTGCCAGTTTCCCCAAATCTGGTAATAAATCGAAAAGGATGCCTCTTAACTGGCATCCTTTTCTTTTTATGGGTCAATTTTATGTTAATCAAAACTCTGCATGTCCACCAATTTTTTGTAAACGCCATTTTTGGCAATGAGTTCGCTGTGTGTTCCTTGTTCAGCAATCCTGCCTTTTTGCATTACGATAATTTCGTCGGCATTTTGAATGGTGGAAAGTCTGTGTGCAATGACGATAGAGGTTCGGTTTTTCATCATATTTTCGAGTGCGACTTGCACCAATCGTTCACTTTCCGTATCCAGAGCGGAAGTGGCTTCATCCAAAATCATGATGGGCGGATTTTTGAGTACAGCTCGGGCAATGCTCAAGCGTTGTTTTTGCCCGCCTGAAAGTTTATTTCCAGAATCGCCAATATTGGTTTCTATGTCTTTGGGTAAATCCTTTACAAATTCCCACGCATTCGCTATTTTTAGAGCCTCAATTATTTCTTCGTCTGAAGCCGTTTCCTTCCCGAGTAGGATATTATTTTTTATGGTATCGTTAAATAGGATGGAATCTTGCGTGACCAAGCCCATCAAGTCGCGCAGAGAATGTTTGGTCAAATCCCGAATGTCAATTCCATCAATTTCGATACTGCCATCAGTTACATCATAAAAACGAGTGACCAAATTTGCAATGGTACTTTTCCCGCTTCCCGATTGACCTACGAGCGCGACACTTTTTCCTTTTGGTACATTGATACTGAAATTTTTCAAGACCATGTCGTCTTCATATTTAAAAGAGACATTATTGAGTGTTATGTTGGCAAGGAATCCGTCCTTAACCAAGGCATTAGGTTTGTCTTCCAGTGGACTTTTGGCCTCGATGATTTCCAAAACGCGCTCTGCGGCTGCATTCCCACGCTTAACACTATAGGATGCTTTGCTGATTTCTTTTGCGGGTGTTAAAATTTGATATGCCAATGCCATAAATCCAATGAACGCACCGCCTGTTAGGGTTTTGTCAATCAATACCATGCTGCCTCCATACCAAAGTAGGACTGCAATAGTTACAATACCCAAAAACTCACTGGTTGGCGATGCCAGATTTTGCCGATGTGTCAATTGGTTTGAAAATTTAAAAAAACGGCCTGTGGATTGCTTAAATTTTGAGATGAAATTGCCTTCCGAATTGAAACCTTTAATCACTTTCAATCCTCCCAGGGTCTCTTCCAATGTTGATAAAAAGACACCTTGCTCACGCTGAACGTTTTCTGAATGTTTTTTAAGCCTTTTGCCAATGGCAGAAATGATAACTCCAGAAATAGGAATAAAAAGGAACACAAAAATCGTCAGTTTGACACTTGTCAAAAACATGGCCAGAATAGCAAATAGGATGGTCAATGGTTCTTTGACAATTAGTTCCAAGATGGACAAAAAT
>JBDSFP010000190.1:0-3787 GCA_039919415.1 Aquaticitalea sp.
AAAGCTATTTAAAAACATTGTGGTTATGCGGACGTTTGAAAATATGATGCGCCGCATTTTCGGTCAAGGCTGGGTGGAATATAAGGAAGAAAAAATGGTGGCGCGTATCAACCGCAACTACAAAAAACAATATTCAAGTGAGTAAATGTTCCTACATACTTCGCGTTTTAATTCTTTGCGTGGCTGGAGTTTTGCTGCATTCGTGTGGGATAAAAAAGTCCATCCATGATCTTCCGAATGTTTTGAATTACAACGCCAACATTCCCGAACGGATAAAAATCAACGATTCAACATTTACAGCAGGAAGCAGTTTTCTGACCAAAAACAAGCAAGGACTTTGGGAACTCTACGTTGAAGGCGACCCATTGGAAATCGGACTTTTATCAGGCAGTCTGACCCAGGAGTTGATGTACAATCAAGAGCAGGTCTTTTATGATAAAATCAATGAACTGGTGCCATCGGAAGGGAAACAGAAATCCCTGCGCAAATTTCTGTCATGGTACAATCGGAAAATGTATAAATACGTGCCAGAACAGTACAAATCCGAAATCTTCGGCTTGTCACGCTATGCTTCGGACGAATTTGATGCCATTGCGACGCCGTATTTACGTGCCCTATATTTGCACGGTGCTCACGATATTGGCCATGTTTTACAAGACTTGGCACTTGTGGGTTGTACCTCTTTTGCGGCTTGGGATAGTAACACCGAGGATGGCAAATTGCTCATAGGACGGAATTTTGACTTTTATGCAGGAGACGAATTTGCCGAAAACAAAATTATTGCCTTTGTCAATCCAGATGAAGGATACAAATTTATGTCGGTCACTTGGGGTGGGTTTATGGGAGTGGTCTCAGGGATGAATGAAAAAGGTCTTACCGTGACTATCAATGCTGGGAAGTCCAAAATTCCTTGGTCGGCAAAAACGCCGATTTCCATTGTGGCACGTGAGATCTTACAATATGCTTCCACCATTGATGAAGCGATTATGATTGCCAAAAAGCTTGATGTATTTGTATCGGAAGCAATTATGGTTGGTAGTGCCACTGATAAAAAAGCGGTTCTGATTGAGGTATCTCCAAAGAAATTTGGTATTTATGAGGTTGAAAATAGCTCGGAATTGATTTGTTCAAACCATTTCCAAAGTGAAGCGTTTAAAAATGACCGACGCAACAAAAAGGCAATAGCAGAGAGCCATTCGGAATACCGTTACGAACGTATGGCAGAATTGCTTTCTAAAGAAAACAAATTGAATCCTACAAAAGCCGTTGCAATTTTGCGAAATAAGGATGGCCTTAATGACAAGTCCATTGGCTATGGAAATGAAAAGGCCATCAATCAGCTGTTGGCGCATCATGGCATCGTGTTTCAGCCAGAGGACTTGAAAGTTTGGGTTTCGACCAATCCGTATCAGCTGGGGGAATTTGTGGCATACAACTTAAAAGATATTTTTCAAAGCAGAGACGGACAACCTTCCATAATTTCGATATCAGATTCAAAAACAAATATTGCAGAAGACCCTTTCGTTCATACGGAGGCCTTTCAAAATTATGAAGCCTATCGTATGCTGGAGGGACGTATGAAGAACGCCATAAACTTCAAAAAACCTGTTAGCCAAACTGACCTCAACAGGTTAATTACTGATAATCCAGACTATTGGAAAGCCTATTACTTAGTGGGTTTGTATCAGTATCAGCACAAGCAATATTCTGACGCATTAATCCAATTTAAAATGGCTTACAGCAAGGAAATCCCTTCAAAATCTGATGAAAAAGAAGTTGCCAAATACCTTAAAAAATCCAAACGAAAAGCGAACCGATGATTCCAGAGATAGAAACCAAATCGGAACAGGACATCAAGGAATTTCAGGAAGTGAAATTGAAGGAAGCATTGGGCTATTTATCAGAACAGTCGCCTTTTTATCAACGCCTTTTTAAAACATATCAGATAGATATTTCGGACATCCAAACTCTTGAGGATTTGATAAAGATTCCAACAACTTCAAAAGAAGATTTACAACAATATAATGATGATTTTATCTGTGTTCCAAAACACAACATCATCGATTATTCGACCACTTCGGGCACTTTGGGACAGCCTGTGACCTTTGCCTTGTCCGATAAAGATTTAGACCGTTTGGCATATAACGAGGCTATTTCCTTTGCCTGTGCTGGTGTACAATCGGAAGATATTATCCAATTGATGACCACAATGGACCGTCGCTTTATGGCTGGCTTAGCGTATTTTTTGGGTGCTCGACAATTAGGTACGGGAATCATTCGGGTTGGCGCAGGTGTGCCCGAATTGCAATGGGATTCCATCCTAAAATTCAAAC
Source organism: Aquaticitalea sp. (assembly GCA_039919415.1). Lineage (GTDB taxonomy): Bacteria > Bacteroidota > Bacteroidia > Flavobacteriales > Flavobacteriaceae > JBPOFM01. Next base: position 2,334 of record JBDSFP010000190.1, read on the forward strand.
CGACATATTTGATTGCAGTGCCTTCATTTCTAATCAAATTGATTGAACATGCCAAATCATATCGAATTGATATCAATGCTTTAGGAATTAAAGGTGCGATCTGCATTGGGGAACCAATTCGCAACGCCGATTTTTCATTGAACACTTTAGGAGAATTGATTCATAAAAATTGGAACATCAAGATGTTTTCCACTTACGCGTCCACCGAAATGAGCACTGCCTTTACCGAATGTGAAGCACAACAAGGTGGTCATCATCATCCGGAATTGGTTATTACGGAAATTCTGGACGACCAAAACCAACCAGTTTCAAAAGGAGATATTGGCGAACTTACGATAACGACTCTCGGAGTGGAAGCCATGCCGTTGCTACGGTTCAAAACTGGTGATATGGTTCAGGCACATAACTCAAAATGCAGTTGTGGCAGAAAGACCATGCGATTGGGGCCTTTGGTTGGTCGCAAACAGCAGATGATTAAATATAAAGGTACTACGCTCTATCCACCAGCGATACTGAACATTCTCAATCAATTTAAGACTTTGGACGCTTTTATAATTGAAATTAGTCACAACCCTCTTGGTATGGATAACCTCCATATTAAATTGACAAGTGCTCATCCGACAGACGATTTACTTCAAACTATTCAAGACCAATTTAGGGCAACATTGCGTGTGGTTCCTACGATTGAATTTTGCGATTTGGCGATTATTCAAAAACTGCAATACTCGGAGACTGATCGGAAAAGACGATTGGTAGTTGACAGGAGAACTGAGCACAATTCTTGAAACATCCTTTGTTTGTTACTAAATCATAAAGTATAAAGACAGAAATCTTTGTTATAAGTATTTAAAAAGATGAGTTATTCAGAATTAATTTCATCCAAAAAAATTAACAATTCCAAACACAGATTGAAGCTTACTTAAAGTCCAACAAAGGTTCAAACACCTATCTTTGCGTCCAAAATCATACAGACGCAATGCATAAATTTGCTTTTATTTTAATTCTATTCGGATTCCAAAGTCTTCAAAGCCAAACCCTTTTCAACCGTCCCGATTCGCTCATTACCAAGACCATGTCTCAAGATTGGGATTTGGATGCCAACCATAAACATGGAACCTTTAAACTCAATTCGTACCAACCTTTTTATATTCATCCTATCCATATTAGTAGCAATGTCAACAAATCGCCTCAAAGTGAAGGTTTGGACAAAGCTTTGCCAAAACCTATCGACCTTGATGCCACCGAAGTGAAATTCCAAATTAGTTTTAAGACCAAAGTGGTGCAATCCTTCCTCTTTGGCAAAGGCGATATTTGGGCTGGCTACACTCAAGTTGCGCATTGGCAGGTCTATAATAAAAAGCTGTCGCGACCCTTTCGAGAACTCAATTACGAACCTGAAATCATTGCCACTTATCCTTTGTATTTTAAATTTTTAGGCTTTCAGGCTCGCATGG
>JBDSFP010000226.1:0-2797 GCA_039919415.1 Aquaticitalea sp.
CGACCGGGATTTGCCCAGCCGGTTTATTGCGGACGCTCCTTTTTCAAAGTTTTATCTGGATTTGGACAATCAATCACCGGGACGTTTGGGGCAATATATTGGTTGGCAAATTGTTAGAGCCTATATGCAAAAAAATGATGTTTCTATGATGGACATGCTACAAAAGGATGCTTTGGAAATTTTCAAGGTTTCAAATTTTAAACCAAAAAGATAATGTCAAAAACAATAAAATCACAGATTATTATACAGGTGGAGCTCGATGAGAACCGAGTCCCTGAAAAATTGAGTTGGACGGCAGAAGATGGCGGTGTAAACAAAGAGGAAGCGAAAGCCATGATGCTCTCCGTTTGGGATAGCAATGCCCAGGAATCTTTGCGAATCGACTTGTGGACTAAAGATATGCCTGTGGATGAAATGAAGCTCTTTTTTCATCAAACCTTGGTCGAAATGAGCAATACGTTCCACAGAGCCACCAAAGACGAAAAAATGACAGCCACAATGAAAGATTTCTGTGACTATTTTGCAGAAAAATTGGAACTGAAAAAGTAAATCCCCTAACCTGCAAGTCCCGAAACTTCGGGGTTCAGAACCTTGTAGGTTTAAAAAAAACCGAATATGCGAAAACTCCTTTACATTTTAATTCTAGTCATGTTGGTTCTGTTCGGCTATCGCTATTTTTTTAGCAATAATGATAAAACCATCTTAAAGGAAAATTCGGCCCTTATTCAGGAACAAATCAGGAATGTCAGCAAACTGGTGGTTATCGAAGGCCATTTCAGTCAAGTGTTTACCTATAAAAATTCGAAAGCGATTTTTGCAAATTTGGTCAACGTAGAAAAGAAGGCCTTGGTTGTTGTCAATGCCGATGTGACCGTATCATATGATCTGAGCCAAATACAATACGAACTTGATGAAAAGACAAAAACCCTGAAAATTTTAAGCATCCCAAAGGAAGAAATCAACATCAATCCCGATTTTGAATATTATGATGTGACGGCCGATTTCCTCAATCCATTTGAAGCCGAAGATTACAATAAAATAAAGGATAAAGTTAAAGGACAGTTGATGAAAAAAATTGAAGCTTCCAACCTGAAAAGTAATGCCCAAAATCGATTGATAAGCGAACTTTCAAAATTTTATATCCTGACTAATTCGCTTGGATGGACGCTTCAATTTGAAGGTAATTCGATAAAATCTTCGGACGATTTACAGAATATCAAACTCTAAAATGTGCTTTAGTTGGCACAATCTTTCTGATTGCTTATAATTAGATTAGTTGCCCTCCTTCGCGCTAATAAATCACTTTTAATCTGATTTTGATTCAATTGCAACATAGTCCAAAGCAGATAGATTACGTATATATCCGTATTGATTTGATTCCATTAATTATTTTCTTTTGTAAAACTAAAGACATTACAAATGATACTATTTCTCATAATTGTGGACATACTGCTTTTGTATGGTATTTTTTTGATTCTATTTTTGTTGCTGAAAGAAGAAAAACGGAAAGAAATCAATTTAATCTCTCTTCAAGAAGCATTATATCTTCAAAATGGTAAGAATCACATGTTACGTAATAATGTTATCTTGAGCAATGAATTTTTTTTTAATAATAGAAAAAAAGTGGAGGTGATCAGTAGAGAGATTTATGAATTACAGAAATTGTTTTTTAAATTTTTTAGTTAAAAATATTCACTAATTTCCATCTCATAATTTCCAGATTCTTTATGTCAAAACAAAACCTCTTATTTGTTTTTATTCTTATTCCTTTTATTGGCTTCAATCAAACCTTGAAAGAGAATTTGGTCAAGGCTTATTCATCTAAAGATTCTTCAGACTATTATTTTAAAATTGCAAAAAAACTTATAAAAAGTGAAGGTGATGAAGGAGAATATCTTTTCTGTAAAGGGGCAAGACAGACCGATTTTGGTATTGCTGACAGTGCAATTTATTACAGCAAACTGGCTATCGAAAAGATAAGCAGAACTGACAACATCAATTCATTATTGACCATTTATAACAACCTTTCCAAAGTTTATAATAAGCGAGGAGAATACGATAAGGCCATCGAGGCAACGCTGAAGGGTTTAAAAATCGCTGAAAATGCAAATAATGATATCTGGACTGCATTCTTCAATATTAGTTTAGCCATAAATTATCACGACTTTGAGAACTTTAGCAAAGGGGTTTACTATGGTAAAAAGGCTCTCAAATTTCACTTAAGTTCCAAAGAACCAAATCCAACTTCCATTTATTCATCTTTAAATGCCATTGCAATTAATTTTGACGATTGGAACCAGCCTGATAGCGCATTGTTTTATCACCGAAAGGTGTTTGATTATGTAAAAGGCGACGACACCTTGGTAATTTCCACCTATAACAATATTGGCAATACCTTGCATAAGATGAACAAAACCAAAGAGGCCCAAAAATGGCTGGAGAGGGCTTTAAGAATTTCTGAGGCAAACAAAGATGCGAATTATGGTCTCAGCTATGATTATGAACAAGCCACCCAATATACAAATTTGGCAACTATTGCTTTTGAACTGAATGATTTTAAAAAGGCGGAAAGGCTATTTGATTCCGCTTACGTGCGCGCTACGAAAAGCAAGAATGCTGAAAAAATGAGGGATTATTATTATGCGCAATTTCAATACAATAAAAAACGGAAAAATTTAGAAAAAACAATCGAATTTCAAGAAGATTATATTGTATTGAGAGATTCTGTATTCAATGAAAAAAGAGCTCAATCGATCACTGAAGTCGAGGCAAAATATCAAAATGAAAAGAAAGAAAA
>JBDSFP010000227.1:0-7649 GCA_039919415.1 Aquaticitalea sp.
GGCATAATCCACGAAAACGGGTAGCTGACAGTTTTGAAAAGCGGGATATTAAAATAAATGTCGTCTTGGTCGCTTTTCAGGGAATTGAGATTCGCATTGGCAAAATAATGCATCAAAGGCATTAAATAACTACCTTGATGTTCTAGAGTGTTTCTGTCCAATCGTTCATAAGTGTCCAACGCCGTATGATAGTCAAAATGGTCATCAATAAAGGCGAAATTAAAACCATCGATATTGCCATCCTCACGAAAACGGGTCAAATCGGTATCGTTGGGAAGCATTTTATAAATACTGTACGCCAAGGAATTCGCCACAGGAAAATCTGGGTTCGCCGCTTTAAATCCTTCAATGAGCTGTTTGTTGCCACCATTGGTTTCCATCAGCATATAACTTGGGCCACCACTGCCCCGCGCTTCAAAATTCAGTACCAAGCCAACGTCTTTTGCCCATGGATGGGAGTTGACAAAAAGCGATGCGCCATTCAGACCCAATTCTTCAGCGTCCGATATCAGAATAATAATGTCATTTTTTGGTGTTTTGTGTTCACTTAAAAATGCCCGCAGACCTTCCAAAATGGTCACGACTCCAGAACCATCATCACTTGCGCCATAAGACGAATGTGGATTGCTGTCATAATGCGACAACAATAACAAAGCTTTTGAATTGTCCGTACCTTTGATGCGAGCCAGAATATTGCTAGGTTTTACAAAAGTTCCCCAATCTGTCAACGTATTGCCTTCCTGTATTTGGGTTTGCAGCCCTAGATTTTTAAGTTGTTCGACAATATAATCCCGAACCTCTTTATGATATTCCGAGCCTACATAATGTGGTTGTTCCGATATTTTTTTGAGATGGATCAACGCTCTATCAGTTGAGAATTCACTTTTTACAGTATCCAAACCTGAAATGGAATGTGGCATTAAAGCATAGAAACTCCAATAGACTGCTCCGATAATGAGCAGGAGGGCAATGGCCTTTTTTAACATTGTGGGTTGGTGTTGGTTGGTCTTATAAAAGTACAAAAATATTCCAAGCTAAAGTCAGGTTAGGTTAAATGACTTATTTTACCTAAATTTAAGATTCTAAAAATCTCAGATTATGGCAATCAAAAGTTTTCAAGGCGCAAGGAAGCAACAACAGAAAGAGACAGAATCACTTCCATTTAAGGTCAGCGATTTTATGACCAGGGATTTGATCACCTTTAAACCTGAACAAAAAGTCATCAACGTAGTCGAAATGTTGATCAAACACAAAATATCAGGTGGACCTGTAGTAAATGACAACAACGAATTGCTCGGAATCATTTCCGAAGGCGATTGTTTAAAACAGATTAGTGAAAGTCGTTATTACAACATGCCGATGGACGATTATACCGTAGAACAGCGCATGATCAAAAACGTCGATACGCTCGATGGTAACATGAATGTGTTTGATGCCGCAAACGTATTTTTGGAATCCAAACACAGACGTTTTCCTATTGTTGAAAATGGAAAATTGGTGGGGCAGATCAGTCAAAAGGATATACTAAAGGCTGCGTTGAAGTTGAAGGGGCATAATTGGAATTCGACTACCAAAAGCAATAATTGAAAACAGGATTAATCAACTCTTCCGCTTCACCAGCGCAAAATAATCGCCTTCAATGGGCAAATAGCCTTGGTCATACACAAAATAGTATATAGTTCCAATTTTTGTTTTATAGGTACTTGTAAAATAATTGAAGTCGAAGCCTTTTTCAATCAATTTTGCTCTTGAGACTTTTGTTTTCTGTTCAGGGTTCAAAGTTTCAAGGATCCTATAATTTTTCCGCAACCAATTATTGGTGTTCCGTATTAAATTCTTGCTGTCTTTGTTGATCGTGTTGTTATAGGAATTCCTGCAACCATCACTACAGAATTTTTTGTCGGTGCGACCAACAATTTTCTCTCCACATTCAAGACATTCTTTGCTCATGATTTTTTATATAAAAGAATCATGTAAATATACGCATTATCCATTTACAAACGCTTACAAACATTTACAAACGATTTTAAATACGTAACAACCGAATAACATTTGGAAGCCATCGCATCTTTGCCTTGTTGAATTGACCGAACGATATTCAATAGTATTAACTGTTTAACCTTTAAATTTTAGAAATCATGAACGCATTAAGAAACACAGTACAGTTGATTGGAAGATTAGGACAAGATCCTGAAATCGTAAACTTTTCCGATGGAAACAAAATGGCAAAATTCTCGTTGGCCACAGATGACAGCTACAAGGACAAAAGCGGAACCAAAGTGGAACGCACTTACTGGCACAATATTGTCGTCAAAGGCGGTCTCGTTGAAGTTGTTGAAAAGTATGTAGCAAAAGGAAAAGAAATCGCCATTGAAGGAAAATTGACCAACCGTTCTTGGGAGGACAAGGAAGGTGTAAAACATTACACTACGGAAATATTCTGTAACGAACTGTTGATGTTGGGGAATAAGTAATTAAAATTCAAGTATTCATAAAAAAGGGTTCAATTTTGAGCCCTTTTTGTATTTAAATAGTTCATAATTAAATAATCCATAAATCTCATTAAATACCATACACCTTTGTGTTTGCTTTAGTATTTTTATGCAAAAGCAATTTTTCGAATGTCCACTCAACCAAAACTCACACGATTCAAGCAAAATGTGCTGTCAAGATTTCAAATCTACAACAGTATTTTTATGACCTTGCCTTTTGACACCATTACCAAAACTGGCGTTTTGTTGCCCTTGTTCCATGAAACCTGTAAAAAGGGATTTGAACTAGGTGATAATCCTACAACGATTGTAGAGTTATTTTTCAAAAAATACCAAGCCAGAAGAACTAATGAAAGCCAGATAAGTTTGTTGTTTCGTTTCATTCAATATATCGAGCGACAAGTTGTTTTGTTTGATGCCATAGAGGACGCTTCCTTCCCTATCGTCAATAATATGGATGGCATCGGAACCTTGAGAAGTCTGAAGGAATTTGCCACTTCCGACGAAAAACTGGAAACTTTGAAGCACTATCTCGAAGAATTCAAAGTTCGCATTGTCCTCACGGCACATCCTACGCAATTCTATCCTGGAGCTGTTTTGGGCATCATTACCGATTTGACCGAAGCCATCAAGAAAAATGATTTGTTGACAATCAATGATCTGTTGGCACAATTGGGTAAAACGCCATTTTTCAAACACACCAAACCCACACCTTATGACGAAGCGGTCAGTCTGATTTGGTATTTGGAAAATGTCTTCTATAAATCCTTTGGAGCGATTTTCGATTATATACAACAGAATATTTTTGAAGACAAACCATTGACAAATGATATTATCAATGTCGGATTTTGGCCAGGAGGCGACCGAGATGGTAATCCGTTTGTGACACCCGAAATTACCTTGCGAGTGGCCCAACGTTTAAAACATACGATCCTTAAAAATTATTACAAGGATGTACGACAATTAAAACGAAAACTAACCTTTAGAGGCGTGGAAGAACGCTTGTCAAATTTAGAAGCAAAATTGTATGAAAGCAGTATCAGCCCAATTGCCAAGCATTTCATAGAATTGGAGTATTTTGTGTCCGAACTTCAAGCCATTAAGTCGATTATCATTAAAGATTATCAATCATTGTATCTAAATAATATCAACAGTTTGATCAATAAAACTAAACTTTTCGGTTACCATTTCGCCATTTTGGATATCAGACAGGATAGTCGTGCACACGATGCCGTTTTTAATGCAATGGTCAAGGCTGTGATAGATTCAGGAAGTGACATTTTCCCAAAAAACTATCAGGAATTGTCCGATCAGGAACAAGTAAAAGAACTTACCAATATCAAGGGCACGATTAATTTGGATTTGATTAAAGACGAAGAAGTGTTGAAAACCCTCAACACCATGAAAGTCATCAAAACTATTCAGGATGCCAATGGTGAACAGGCTTGCAACCGATATATCATCAGCAACAATCAGACGACATTGAATGTCATGCAACTATATGCCATGTTAAAGCTCGTTGCTTTTAAAGATGAATTGACCGTTGATATTGGCCCTCTTTTTGAAACCATAACAGATTTGAAAAATGCGCCGGAAATTATGGAAGCATTGTACACCAATCCAACCTATAGCAAACATCTCAAAAAACGTGGCAACAGACAGACCATCATGCTCGGTTTTAGCGATGGTACCAAAGACGGAGGTTATTTGATGGCTAATTGGGGCATTTTTAAAGCCAAAGAACAATTGACAACCATGTCCAGAAAATACGGCGTAACAGTTCTGTTCTTTGATGGTCGCGGCGGTCCGCCAGCGCGTGGAGGCGGAAAGACGCATCAATTTTATGCGTCATTGGGTCCAACCATAGAAGACAAGGAAGTTCAGTTGACCATTCAGGGACAAACAATCAGTTCCAATTTTGGGACTTTGGATTCGTCGCAATATAATCTGGAGCAATTGATAAGTTCCGGGATTTTAAACCGATTGAACGAGACCAATCTACAAATGTCGAAGGACAACGTCAAAGTGATGGATGTCTTGGCTCAAAAAAGTTATAAAGCTTATGTGGATTTTAAAAACCATCCCATGTTTGTACCCTATCTGGAACGAATGAGTACGTTGAAATACTATGCAAAAACCAATATTGGGAGTCGACCTTCCAAACGTGGAAAGTCCGATGCGTTGGTGTTTGAGGATTTACGAGCGATTCCGTTTGTTGGAAGTTGGAGCCAGTTGAAACAAAATGTTCCAGGTTTTTTTGGCGTTGGAACGGCTTTGAAATATTATGAAGATAAGGACGAATTTGAGAAAGTAAAACAATTGTATCAAAGTTCCAATTTCTTTAAGACCTTGGTAGAAAATAGTATGATGTCCTTATCCAAATCCTTTTTTGATTTGACCAAATACATGTCTGATGATGAAGAGTTTGGGGAATTTTGGAACATCATCTTTTCAGAATATGAAACCACCAAACGATTGCTTTTAAAACTGACGGGCTACAAAGATCTGATGGAAGAAGAACCAGCAGGCAAGGCTTCCATTGATGTTCGTGAATCTATTGTGTTGCCCTTATTGACCATTCAACAATATGCATTAAAGAAAATCCAAGAACTTCAAAAAGAAAAGAATCCGAACAAAGAGCAAATTGGGATTTATGAAAAATTGGTAATGCGTTCGTTGTTTGGGAACATCAATGCGAGTCGGAATTCGGCATAAAATCAATTTGTCATTTTGGTTGGTTTACAATGAATTATAAGAATTTTATCTGCGATTATCAGCACAATCAGCACAATCAGCGAAAATCAGCAAAATCAGCGGATTCAGCGTTCTATTTGTACAATTTCAACGGAATGTGTTTGTCATGGATTGTCCGCATTTAAAACTTTGTTGTCCGATTATACTTCCATAGACCGCACATTCTTCAAGTAACATACTAATGTTACATATTTTACAGGGTCTGTTACAAAAGTCATAGCTAAAAAATGGTTTTCAAGGTACATTTGAAGGAATGTTCAACATATAAATGTTCCGCAGCATCCAAGATTTTAACCATTTTTTATTTCATATGAAAACAAACTTCATTTTCCCCATTCTTTTTTTAGTCCTCTCCTGTAATTCATCCACAGATAAAAAGAAAGAAAATAAACCCTCCAGCCAACCTGCTGAAGAGACAAGACATTCTGACAAAACCACCTATGACACTTCACTCAAACAAAATGGTGATTATACCGCTTTGTTTATAAGAGATGATAAAGACTGTGACCTTTTATCGCTCAACGAGATGGCAACAGTATTGAAATTGGATGAAAGCCATATTACAACCTCAAATGGTGTGTATGGATTTTGTAAGTTTTCTTTGAACTTAGTAGATGGCACAAAAACAGCTTTATTACTTAGTGCATTACCATATAAAAAAATAGACATTTCTCGAGAAATAGAATCATTTATGAAAATGGAAAACGATTTTGGCTCAAAAAACACGATCGGCGGTTATTTGGTTTTGAGTGATAGTAAGGACACTTATTTTGGTATTCGGAGCGATAGAGGCGAATTATTCATGTTCAATCCTACTTATGATGGTGCCATAATGATAAAATTTGGAAGTGTAGTGGAAGCCGCAACTATGAGGGTCACCTACACAGAAGAACAGAAAAAGCAACGTCTAGACAATGCTGTTGCCGTTGCCAATTTTTTGCTCAAAAAATATAAAAACTAAAAGTTCAATCAACAAATACTCTAAATTATGTTTTCACTTGATAAAAAAATCAGATTTCAGGCATTCACAGTTGTGTGCATCTTGATAAGCACTCATTGCTTTTCACAAACCGAAAAAGAAATCAATCCGCCTTCCTTGGACGATAAAGACCTTCCAGTTTACGAAATGAAATTCAACCCAATGCCTGACAATGATAAAGTTCGGGTTTGCTATCTAAGAGGCACCACAGAAGCCAAGGAACTTCGACTTTCCATCAAGGATATCGGTTGGGTGGTTTGCCCTATTGAAGTTCATGTTGTAGCTACAGAAAACGAGGACATCAAGATAGAGTTCGTAAAAAACACATGGGATAATGTCGTCAGGACAGGATCAACTTCAGATAAATACGAGACGAGCTTTACTGCAGCGAATCGCTTTGGGATAAAAATCAACAGCTCCAAAATAGGTGCAAAATTCTTGATAGCCGTCCTGATGGGCGAAGAATTGAAACCAAGGAGCAATCTTTTTGTTCCAGTAAACTCATTTAATGCAGGAGACACCACTAGGGACGGCAATAATGGAGATGAAAACACAATGGAATCGCAAAATGATACTTCGAACAAAGAACGCACTAATTGGACCATGATCATGATTGCTGGAGCCTTGATTGGGATTTTTGCATTGCTTGCCGTTTTGGTTTTTAAACGGAAAAAGACAGTTACCATTATTGCCTTTTTGCTTTGCAGCAGCGTGGCTTTTGCGGGTTTCTTGCCTACTGGCGCAGGTGCTTTTTTAGACCTTGGTATGAAATTGGGCACAAAAATCATCAAACATAATTCAGAAACCAATACGATAGATTTGGGGCCACTTTCCCCAGATGATGCTGAGGCACAGCCAGAGATGGATCCCAACGGACAGCCCCAGCTCCCTTCGTCCTGTTTTGATGCAGCCGTAGATTCTGAACAAGGAGGAGGTTCCCCAGGTAATGATGGAAGGGATGGTAGGGACGGTAGGGATGGCAATGATGGCAGGGACGGAAATGACAACAGCAGTAGAGGTATGGATGGAGCTGACGGAAATGACAGCAACAGTAGTGGCATGGATGGTGCTGATGGGAATAACAGCGACAACGATTCCGATGGTTCGTCAGGCGATACCGATCAATACGGCCGACCGAAATACGACAAAGACAACAATCCCATCCGATACGACGATCGGGACCATCCCAAATATGACAAGGATGGCAAACCGATTCAATATGACGATTCCGATCATCCAAAATATGATACTAATGGCAATCCCATCAGATATCCCGATGAATCAAGACCGACTTATGATCAAGATGGAAATCCTATTTCCTATCCAAAAGACAATACGGAAGACCGTCCAAAATACAATAAGGACGGAAAACCAATATATTATGACGATAGTGACCATCCGAAATATGATCGCACTGGCAATCC
>JBDSFP010000260.1:0-3223 GCA_039919415.1 Aquaticitalea sp.
TATTGTGGGGCGAAAGATATTGCGACCTTACAAGCAACGGGACAGTTTGTCAAAATCACAGCGTCCGGAATCAATGAAAGCCATCCACATAATGTGACTATTACTAAAGAATCTCCAAATTATTCAAGATAAGATGGTTGTAAGTATTTTTTTGGTTTGGTTAGCTACATAAGTTTGCAATGATCCAAATAAAAATTCCGAGAGAGAATCTGAACCACGACAAAAGTATAAAGGGACGGAATTTCTGCTGAAGTACAGACAAACAAGGGCTTACCTGCCCGTCCGGCAGGCGGATACACGGATTTTTTAAGTAGTTTTTGTTAGGTTTAAGATTTTTTAAAAGTATTCCCAGAAGAACTTCAAATTACTCACATAATAGAGCAAACTTAAAAATTTCTGGCGTAGGATAGGATAACATATTTGTGGCTTTCCGTTGTATTGGCTTCCGCCGATTGAATGCGGTATCCAACCCAATATTCATTTTTGCCAAATCTGTGTTGTACGTCAACACCTGCGTAAATTATTTCTTTGTTGGCAGGTACTAAAAAAACAGATTTGTCACCCAGAGCATTTCCTTCCAGTAGCGCATTATGACCCACATAGCGATATCCTGCGCGTAGCGAGAAAAAGATTTCCCGTCCGGTAGATCCAATACGATTATATCCCATACTGCTCGAAAAGGGGTCTCTTCGTCCGAAATAAGTGATTAGTTCGGTATGGGCATACACATCTCTTGTACCAAAGGCAAGCTCAGGTTGGACCGCTAGAGAAATACTAAAAGGATTGGGTGCCAATTGCCATTCCCTTCGGTAACTGACATATAAATTAACATGCAGGCTATTTTCCATTTCTCCTGCCCATGTCGGCGGATCTGCGACCACAAATACATTATGGTACCACCGTTGAAATCCTCCAGCTCCAGAGGCTTTCCCGGCAACACCCAGTAAGAAACTCACATTAAGACCATGCTTCTTTTTTACCAAAGACCAACCACCTTTAAGGGCCAAAAACCCAACGTAAGGCCGGTCTTGTTTGGAAATTTCCATCGTATTTAAATCTGAAGGTGTATACACCTCCTGACCAATCGAAAATGTAATTTGCTCATTTTCTCCGACCAATAGGTCATTCTGTAATAGACGAGTATAGTTTAGGAATAAGCCCGAAGAATAATAACGATCCGTAAGGGTAAAGAAATCGTTGTCGTGTTGAAGTCGCAGTTGATTTTTAATAAGGGGATCTTGCTTATCACCTAGAGTTTGTCCCATAAGATGATAAGGAATGCCCAGAAAGACAAACAGAAGGTAGAAATGAAAGATCATGGGGATGGAGGCACAAAATCTATTAAGGGAAATTCGAAGGAATAATTTCAATTCTAAAAATTTAAATTAACCGCAAGATATAAAACGAATTTTATTATTTGTACGGTAGTTTTCTCAATTTGGCTATAACGTTTCTGTGAGCCCTTGCTCCGGATTGCCGACTGGCAGGAGTCTCACATACAAACCAATAAAATTATAAAACTATGCTAGAAAATTCCCAAGTATTTTCCAGATAAGCACAGACCCAGCAATGGCTTATACGGGGTGTTGTGCTTTCGTTATTCTATAGGTATTAAAAGTAGTACTTGCTAGTTACCTTTAAATTATATAAATTACATCAAGTAAACAACCAATCAACTAATGAAATTTTATTATGTTCAAAAACTCATTTGCTTTCGTAGTATTAGTAATTATCATTTATTTTTTTCAAACTTCCAATGTATTTGCACAAACCGAAAATAACGAAGCTCTAACTAAGGCTGTTTCTGGTCTTAGTCTCCGTGGCATTGGTCCAGCAGTGATGGGAGGACGTATAGCTGATATCGCAGTGAGCTTTAATGATAAAAGCATTTGGTACGTTGCTGTTGGTTCTGGAGGCTTATGGAAAACTAAAAATAGAGGTATTTCTTGGGAGGCAATATTTGATAATCAAAAATCATATTCAATTGGTACAGTGACCATTGATCCTAATAATTCAGAAGTTATTTGGGTTGGTACTGGTGAAAATGTAAGTGGTCGTCATGTGGCTTGGGGTGATGGTGTTTATAAGAGTTTAGATGGCGGAAAAACTTGGGTGCAAATGGGGCTTGAAAAGTCTGAACATATTGGTAAAATTTTGGTAGATCCAAGAAATAGTGATGTGGTATTTGTTGCGGCCGAAGGACCACTTTGGTCTGAAGGTGGTGAACGTGGGGTATACAAAACGAATGATGGTGGAAAAACATGGCAATTAGTTCTCGAAATTGATAAAAATACCGGTGTTACTGATATGGAATTTGACCCATCAAATCCAGACGTAATTTATGCCGCAGCTTATCAACGTCGCAGACATACATGGTCTTTATTAGCTGGTGGACCAAATTCAGGTATTTACAAATCAATTGATAATGGAGATTCTTGGACACAAGTAAAAACAGGTTTGCCAGATGGCGATATTGGTAAAATTGGGCTTGCAGTTACTCCAGCGAATGCCGATGTCGTGTATGCAACCATTGAAGCAAATGACAAGGATAAAGGCTTTTATAGATCACTGAATAAAGGAGAAAGTTGGGAAAAACAGAATAGTTATATCTCTGGAGGAACAGGGCCACATTACTACCAAGAAATTGAAGCGTCACCACAAAATCCTGACCTTGTTTACCAAATGGATGTGTTCTTTCAAGTGACTCGTGATGGAGGGAAAACTTTCAACTATCTTGGAACAGGACGTGAAAAACATAGCGATAATCATGCACTTTGGATTGATCCAGATGATGGAAAGCATTTAATATCTGGGACAGATGGTGGCTTATATGAAACTTATGATGAAGGAACGACTTGGCGACATTTTGAAAACCTTCCAATCTCACAGTTTTACAAACTTGGACTTGATAATTCCGAACCCTTTTATAACATCGTTGGAGGCGCACAGGATTTAGGAAGCTTAATTGGACCTTCACGAACCATGAATACTGAAGGTATTCGCAACCAAGATTGGTATGTGCCACTTGGTGCGGATGGTTATGATTCTGTATTTGATCCCGAAGATTCCAATATTGCCTATATTGAAATTCAAGAAGGTTCATTACATCGTCTTGATAGGCGCAGTGAAGAAGTCTTAAATATTCAACCACAGCCTGGACCAAATGATCCACCTGAACGTTGGAATTGGGACAGTCCCATTCAAGTTAGTCCACACAATCATA
>JBDSFP010000324.1:0-13508 GCA_039919415.1 Aquaticitalea sp.
TGGAAACTTGGTTTCACCCCACAATAGATGTGCAACGGAATAATGAGGCGCTAAAAAGCCATATTGAATCCTTTAGCAAAGCAAAAAAAGAAGACATCATCTTGCATGGAGACTTGTTGCATTGTGATTTTGGGATAACCTATATTGGATTAAATACGGACTGCCAGCAGCATGCCTATGTTTTAAAAGAAGGTGAAACTATTGTACCCGCATTTCTTTCAGATGCTTTTAAAAAAGGAAATAGGCTACAGGATATTTTAACTTCAAATTTTGTTGAAGGTAAAACAGGGAACGAAATATTGCTAAAATCATTAACTGAAGCTAAAGCGGAAGGGCTGCGTCCATCCATTTATACACACCCATTGGGCACATATGGGCACAGCTCTGGCCCTACCATAGGAATGTGGGATTCTCAAGAAGGTGTTCCAGTAACTGGTGATTACCCTTTGTACAAAAACACGGTATATGCTATTGAATTAAATACCACGGTAAACATAGCAGAATGGAATAAAGACCTTCGTATTATGCTTGAAGAAGCTGGTTTTTATGGTAAGAATGGTTTTAGATATGTAAATGGAAGACAACAAACCATAAAAGCCATATATCCTAAATAAAATTATAGTAGCATTTTCATATAACAAACTAAAACATGTTTCTTGTAACCGAAGAATAAGGTTTAATTCTGAAAAATAGTTGGTGGAAAGATTAGATTTCCAACATTCATATCGGCTTAAAAGTTAATAAGTATTGCGTCAATTAAAATTGGACATTGTGCACTATATGCCCAAAGAGCAAGCAACTCAAATATATTGAATAATCCACCTGTAAAATACGCAGGGCTTCATAATGAACGACTAGCATTTCTCCAGTTAGATTTTGAATAGGCAAAAAAAGGGGTCGGTTAAAAAACTGGCTTGTGTATTGTTATTATATAACTCCTACAATGGCTAAGCCAATTATTATGCATTACCCCACCTCTACCACCATCTCAATCTCCACGGCAATATTATTTGGTAAAGAACCATCCCTATTGCTGCGCGAGCATGCTTGCCTTTTTCACCAAAAACGGCAACAAGCAGGTCCGAGCAGCCATTAATAACTTTAGGCTGTTCGTAAAAATCGGGGGTACAATTGACCATTCCGGTTAACTTTACAATCCTCACTACTTTACTGAGATCGCCTAATTCCGCCTTAAGTGTGGATAAAAGAGAAATAGCGGTGATTCTGGCCGCTTGCTGTCCTTCCTCTATGGTTAACTCAGCGCCCAGTTTACCTGTGATATTCGTACCATCAGCTTGGGTTGGGCCGTGGCCCGAAAGAAAAATGAGGTTTCCCGTACGAACGGCTTTTACATAGTTAGCTATGGGCTTAGTGGGCTCAATGAGTTCAATTCCAAGTGAATTCAGCTTTTGCTCGGGGGTTTGAGCCATGATTTTTCCCCCCGTAAAGAGTAAAGCCGAGCAGATTATAATTTTAGTGGTCTTCATATTTTTAAGTTAACTGTTGTTTATTTAAATACAAACCATGCTTCATCCCCATTCCCCGCTGCCAAACGAATCCTTTCTTGTAGCAATAAAAGTACGGTCATTGTTATAGCTAATTTACTAAATTTAACAAGGAATTTTAAGATAAGTTGATTTGAGTAGGAATTATAAATTTCTTAATCCTGAATCCTTATATTTTATAAGCATTGAGTTTTCGACCGATTAGAGTTTAGATTATAGGGATGCCAGATAAAAGGATTCGTGAGGCAGTCGGAGGTTGTCATTCAATCTGAAGATTTTCGTGAACCTTTCGCCCTTCCCGAACTATGATCTCAATCGTTTCATGAATGTCTCTCTTTGAAGTTCTGAAATTTACAATACACGCCCTTAAACAATATTTGTCTGAGATAACCGCATTGGATAAAAATACTTCACCTCCTCGTTGCAATTCATTTAATAATTTTTCATTCAATGTATTCAAATAAGTTTCGTTTATTGTTTCGTGTTGTGCATAATTAATGGGAACGTAGCGCAATGTTGTGATGCTTAAGTTTTGGGTTAATGCTTCAAGCTCTTCCTGTTTTTGTGCTTCCTTAAATAGAAGTTTCGATAGTACGATGTCCTCATTTATCATTTCTATATAGCCATTTTTACCTACCTGTTGCAAGGCCATCCAAACCTTTAATGCCCGAAAGCCCCTGGAATTTTGAAAACCATAGTTATGATAATTTAATGTGATTTCCTCTGTGTTATTATCAAAGTTATAATAAACGGGATGGGCACTATATGTGTCAACCAGGTGTTGCGGGTTTTTCACTAAAGTACAACCGGCTTCAAGCGGTGCGTAAAGCCATTTGTGTGGGTCAAGGGCAATGGAATCTGCTTCTTCAATTCCTTTAAACAAATCTTTATATTGTGGAATTACTGCAGCAGGAATTCCATAGGCACCATCTATATGAAACCATAAATCATGTGCTTTGCAAATAGCTGATATCTCGGAAAGAGTATCTACCACACCGGTGCTAACATCCCCTGCATTTGCAATAACCAGAAATGGTTTTTTACCGTTTTTTACATCATCAGTAATGGTTTGGGACAAAATATCCAAGTTCATTTTATTTTCAGCATCGGTAGGTATCCAGCGAATAGCATTTGTACCGTGCCCGAATAAAACGGCTGCCTTTTCAATCCAGGTATGTGTTGCTTTAGAACAATAAAATACCATTTCGGAAGGATTATTTACTAGGCCATCTTCCTTTAACTTACCGGGAGCTTTGGCAGTTCTTGCAGCTAAGAAAGCAGTAAAGTTTGCCATATTGCCACCGCTAACCAAAAGCCCGCCACAATTTGGCGAAATACCAATAAATTCTGCAAGCCATTTTACGGTCTGCTGTTCAATAGCGGTTGCCATAGGGCTTAGGATATGTGCACCCATATTTGGATTGACAGCCGCTGCCAACATATCAGCCAAAGCTCCAATTTGAGTGGGTGAAGAAGTAATGTAACCAAAGAATTTTGGATGCCCGTTGAGCAATGAATGATTGAGCAGTAAATCTGAAGTCCTGGTCATCAATTCTGAAACGGAAGTACCATTATCGGGCAAAGAAGCATTACCTAAAACAGCTTGTATTTGTTTTGGTGTTTCTCCGTTGGTCACTGGTCTTTCATCTATGTTATCATAGAAATCAGCAATAGTATCTACTAAACGATAACCTATTTCCCTGAAATCATCCTTATTGATTTCTATTGGTGAGATACGATTGTTTTTATTGTCCATAGTTAAGAATGTTTTGTTTTTGAAAGTTAATTTTTGAAATCAAGTTTAAAGTTTGCAAGATCGAAAAAATTTGACGGATATCTGAACTTTAAAGTGTGAATCAATTTGTTTTTCTGGTTTAATTGTATTAATAGTTTGCAATGAATTTTCCAAACTGAATAAGCATAGCAGGAAAAAGGTTAGATATTCAATATTATTCTAGTTTTAATTGACTATAGTTGGCTGAAAACGCTATCAATGGCGAAAAGAACTGTTTGGAGCCATCCGAGGTATATTCCGTCTCCCACTTTTGCTGGAACTTTGGGTATATCATCACGGCATAATGAATAAAAGTAAAGGTCGTCTGAATTTTTAAAACGATCTTTCCTGTTTATGTAGTGAAATTAATTTTTTTCTATATAAAACAATTTTAGATTTATTTCCGCTCAAATAGTGGGTGTTGACAACGACCATGGATTGAAATTTCGCCGAGAATAATCTTTCATAATTTTTCATTGTTTATAATTTAAACTAATACAATTTCAATATTTAATTTTATATGGTGGCGGCTGCATTGTCTTTATACACGCGCCATTTACTTTTAGTTTCCCGGATGAACCTATAAATTCCAAAACCATATCATCAAAACATTCTCCGTTGGATAGACCGTCAAAAGTATGGGACATTTGAGGAATGATCACCAACTGGCTATTGGTCAGGTTGACTGCTATTTCTTTCGCCATGGATACAGGCGTTACTGGATCCCATCCTCCTGCAATAATCAGAACAGGAAGATCAGAATGAACAGCAGTTAAAAAATCTGATGGAATACTTCCTGCTACCCAGTTGTCACACGCCTGCTGTTGTTGCTGAATCCGATATTTACCCATAAAAGTGTTTTTTGTCAGGCTATCAGACTCCTGTTTTTTTATAAATGGTACATCCTCAGAACAGGTTATACAGAGATATAATCCCTCTGCAATAAAATCATTGAATTTTTTTTGTTGAGGATAGAGTTCAAGAAAAGGTTTCCAGTTGCCTTTATATGTTTGGTGTATGATAAATGGGATTTTTCGAAGCGCATCCGGATCATACATCTGTGTACGAATTTTGGTTTGAAAGGAGTTCCATGGTATGGAAAGTTTTTTTAAATTCCCATCCGCCAAAAGATAATTCGTACTAAACACCTGCGCTTTTCCATCCCGCATTAATGTATAGAATTCCTTCTTTAGTTCAGGAAAATTTTTATTGCATAAAGAATCTTTTGCACAATCATTAAATAGCATTTCCAAAGTGGCTTGAGCATACGCGGCATGATACAAAGGCATTTTGCTTCCGGTAGAAGTAGGCGATTGTAAAATAACTGTTTCAATAGCTGAAGGATATCTGCGCATATATTCCTGCGCAAGACGAGTGCCGTAGGACAAGCCATAAATATGAATCTTGTTGTACCCTAACCAATCCCTTACTTCATCAATATCCCCTGCAATATTTGTGGTAGTATATTGACTGAGATCAGCAATTTTAGAAAGAGAATCAAAACATTTTTTTACTGCATCGGGAGGATACATTTCTTCAAACCCATCCATTAAATCATTTCTATATTGTAAAGAGTGACAGTGTAAGGGGTTTGATTTCCCGGTGCCCCTAATGTCAATTAAAACAATGTCATGATTCTGGCGGTAAGGATTGTTTTTCTCTGCAAACCATGATGCGTTTTTAGTAGCAGCTACACCAGGACCTCCATCAAAATAAAAAATAGGGAATTGAGAAGACTTTGTATTTAAAGCCGGGACAACAATTATATTCAAATCTATTTTCCTCCCCTTTTTTGTTTTATGGTTTTCAAATACTGAATAGGACCCACAAAGAACTGAATCTGCTATACCTACCAACTTGCAAGAGTGAAGATTTTTAGAATAGGAAGTTTGTTGGTTTTGTGCTGTTGCAATATTCCAAAACAATAATATAATTATGATCATTAAAAATTTCATACTAGTGAAAATTGATTAATTATTCATCTATCTCAATTAGACTTAGCTGGGGAACCTTATTAATTTTCTTTGGTATTTCCGATTTCACTTCTTATAATTCTCAAGTGCTTCCAGTAAATTATCCGTGACAAATTCTATTTTCAGACGATCGTTTACACACTCAATTTGAGGGGTAACTTTGGGATTGGATATAAAGCTATTCGCAATGTTGCGAATACAATCATCCACATGGATTGCGGCATGGGATGCTGACGGAACTATTATCAATGTTGACTTTGATAATGTTTTTGATGTTATCTCAGCAAATAATGGCGGACAAACAGGATCGTATTCTCCTGCTAAAATTAAAACAGGCACTTTACTTGTTACAGCCTCGAATGCTTGACTGCTTGCACTTCGTGGTTGCCAAGCATCACAAAGTTCCCCTTCAAAATCGATGGCAAATGACGAAAAATCTGGATACGCCATAAGTAACGATTCTTTAGTGTCGCTCGCTGTTTGTGGTCTAGACTCATAACATAAAATAGCATTGCTCTGTGGTTCTGAAAACCTACCAAATGAATCTGGGCCGCTAAACGCAGCAATCCATTTTGGAAGTATAGAATCGTTCCCACTCCCAACTTCACGAATGGCCAAAGGAACAAAAGGAATGGTTTTTGGATTTAGCATAGCGGTCCAAATGCTCCACGCAAAATCATCTCCAGAGTACTTATTTGCTTCCCAACCCTCATTTTCTATTATACTGGCTGGAGTCTTGTTCAATCGCTTTACGGCATTTGTAAAGTCGGTTCTGATGGAAGGAAAATGAGATAACCCATCAGGATTATCTGATATTTTTTTTTCAAGTACTTTAAAACATGTTTCGAATGGACGAACAAAGTCAAGCCATGGTGCATTTGGAGGAAATGGCGAATCAAGAATCATACTGTTAATGGTTTCGCCATGGTTACGCAAAAGATTTAGGGCAACTGTGGTACCAAAGGAAACGCCATACACATTCCAACTGTCTATTTGCAAAGCACTTCTAACAGATTCCGCATCTTCCGCTAATTGGGCGGAATTAAAGGTAGAAACATCTATGCCACTTGAAAAAAGTTGTGAGGCACATTCTTTATATAAGGACATTTTATAGGCTTGTCTGGCTTCTGTTGATGCATTGTTTTTTGAAAATAGGGATAGCGCATCTTCCATATCTGGGCAAAGGGTAGGTTCAGAAAATCCGGTACCGCGGTAATCGAAAAATATCAGTGATCTTTTTTCCCTGATCAGTTTCCATGAACTTGACTCCAGATAACGGGGAACATTTCCCAGCGTTGCATAACCAGGTCCACCATGCAAATAAAGTAAAGGTTCTTGCTTACTTTCATTTAATGCAGGGGCCACAACTACTGCCAATGAAAACTTTTCGTCCGAAGGCTTTAAACTATTTTTTAAGACAGGGATTACATAACAGGAAATTTTATTGGAATCTGCCCAGGAAGAATCAAGCCCGATTTTAGAACACGGACATTTGTAATTGGCGGCCTGTTTTTGGTTATCACAACTGGTGCACATTGCCAAAAAGACAACTATTGCAAAAAATGATGGTAAATATTTCATAAGTTAGTAAAGAGTGTTCAATTTAGTATGATATTGGTTGTTCCCTCTATTAGTATATTTATCAAGCAATTTTAAGACAAGCTTAGAAAAGTATAAATTAAAAATTACTTAATACTCAAAGCTTATACTTTATAAAATTTGCCCTTGTTCTTTAGCTCTATTTTAACGTACCCTGTGACGAAATCCATTTCCATTCTCCATCCCGATTTATCCACACATCATACCAGCGCATCCTAAAGTTTTCAAAAGGTACTCCTTTCTTTGTTCCTTTTGACACGGTGTAAAAAGTAGCTATCGCTGTGTTATCAAATAATTGTACTTTAAAATCATCAAGATATAAACTGTCAACAATGTGTGCTCCTTTAATCCTTTCTGTCATTGAGCTGTGAATGCCATTTAACTCCTGTTGTTTATTTTGTGTTTTACTGGGATAAATGGAAATAAAATTATTATCCATCATCGCAGCTATGGTTGTAGTGTCCAAAGTAAATTCAGACATGATGGCCCGGTATTCCATTGCTTTTAATGTTTCAGTAACATCTTGAATTTCTGCATATGTATTTGCTTCTGATTCTTGTTTTGAAGGAAATTCCGTTTTCAATCCACTACGATCTATTTCCAACTTTCTGAAATGTATGGAATTATTTTTATCAGTTTCTTTCTTGTTCCGATCCTCTGCAATTTCCTCTGCAGTATATTGTGTAACATAACAGGGCATTATTTGCAGCGCCTTGTTTTCTTCTTCCAGTGTGTATTCAATCTTTACATTAAAATATTTTTCATTTACAAATCCGAGTTCAAATGCTTCACCCTGATCTTTTGTCCATGCCACATAGTACAGCGGGTATTTATCAACCCAGCCTTCTTTTAATAACAATTCGGTAACTGCTGACCCCAACACTATATGTTCTGCATGATGGGTGTCTCCATCCGGACCGAATGTGATTATAAAATCAGGATTGATGAGGGGTATTTGCTCTTTGAGCAATTGCAATAATTTTTTGTGTTCTTCAAAATATTTTCCCACTCCAATTTTTGTATCAAGCCTTTCAATTCCCAGAAGAATTGGCTTTTCAATTGCCATTATTTCGCAGGCACAACGGGTTTCGTCTTTTCGTAGGTTTCCCAAGGAGTCACCGGCGGGTATTGTTGTTACCCTGGTGCCATTTTTCCCATCGGTGGCAATCATCAATTGAACTTTGTATCCAAGTGCGGCATACTTTACCAGCACTTCAGCAATGGCCGTTTCATCATCAGGATGCGGAAAGATGACGAGGATGGTTTTTTGTTTTGTCTGAGGCGGTTCTTTAAAACTAAATAAAAAAAACGCAATGCAGAAAAGTCCACAAACACTAATTGTAACGACACATTTTTTTATACTATTCATAATAAATTTATTTAAATTTTATCAAAGAAGGATTACTTTCCTTTTGAAGCTTTAAAGCAACCTGCTCAACACTTTCAAATACACGAAGAAAATTTTCACCGGTTATCTTTTTTAATTCTGTTTCGGTCCAGCCTCTTTTTGCCAGCTCGATAAGAAGCACAGGATATTTTGATACATCTTCCAATCCTGTTATATAATCAAGTATGCCGTCAAAATCCGATCCAATACCAATGTGATCAACACCGATCAATTTTTTTACATAATCAAAATGATCGGCCATATCTGCTATGGAAACAATTGGTTTAGGGTTTTCTTTTTCCCAGTTATCCAACATTTCGTTGAATTTTATTTTATCTTCAGGATATTCTTTTATTGCTTTAGAATAAGTACTGTCCGCATCTATCGTCCATTTATTAAATTGGTTAGTGGTAAAATAAGGAACAAAAGTTAGCATAATGATCCCATTGTTCTGTTTCAATCTTTTTAAAATTGTGTCTGAAACATTTCTATTGACATTACAAAGTGCTTTTACATTGGAGTGACTGAAAATCACAGGGGCACTTGATATATCCAGCACATCCATCATTGTTTTTTCTGAAACATGGGAGATATCAATCATGACTCCCGTGCGATTCATTTCCTTTACCATTTCTTTGCCCAAAACCGATAAACCATTATGTTTTGGAGTATCATCACTTCCATCCGCAATATCATTGGTTTGATAGGCAAGCGTAATGGCACGTAAGCCAAGTTTATGAAATATCCGTATCATCGCAGGTGAATTTTCAAGCCGAATGGAAAACTCCATGGCCGGGATAATTGCAATCTTATGATTCTTAAATGCCACTTTAATTTCAGCAGATGAAGGGGCAAATACAAGGTCTTCGCTATATTTTTCTGTCATACGATACACTAGGTCATAGGCATCCAATAAATTTCTTGCCGTGTACTCATCTCCAAATACATTGAGCAATTGTGCACCAACTCCTCCTTGTTTCCATCTTATTATATCTGTATTTCCAACGGTTATGGTATCTAAAGGATACCCATCCAAATCTCTTGGACATCCTTTACATTCATAGAAATATCGTAACAGATCATTATGTCCATCAAGGATGGGTGAAGTGTTTAAAACATTTTGTACGATTTCTTTTGCCTCCGTTTCAGAACGTTGGTGTTTTGAAATTTGCTTGTTTTGGCTAAAAGTGCTTCCAGAACAAAGAAGAAAAAGGAAGAGGTATAGTAAGAAAGTTTTCATTTTTTCTATAGTTTAGTTTTTCAAATTATAAAACGACACTCTCATTTTAATCTTGAGAAGCTTCGCTGTTTAGAGTATTTGGTCTATTCTTTGCAACAATGGTGACTGCCGCCATATCAGCAGAAACATTCGTAATAAAAATTTTGCTCTATGAATGAATCTTTTTTCATCTTTTTTGTCTTCAGATGTGGGCTTTAGCTAAATTTTCTTAGGTATTTCCAATTATCAATTCATAAAAATATTTAATGCTTCCATCAAATTATCTGTGACAAATTTTATTTAACCAGGAAGTTTTTTAATGCTTTATAGAATTCTGCAGGCTGATCTTCCCATATAAAATGCCCTGCCTTTTCTATCACCTTTATTTGGCTATTCCTCAATAACTGATGTTGTAAAATAAAATTATATTCCCCCTGGTCGTCCTGTCTTCCGTACAAAATCAATGCAGGTATAGTTAAGGTCTTTAATTTTTCAGTGATATCCCACTTGATTTTCAGCACTTCCTCATCAATCAGGGGAATAGCTGCAAAATTGAAATTGTAAAATAACAAGTCGAAATTTTTATCAGCAAGTGAACGTTCATAAAAATGAACGCGGTGAAGAATATGAACAAACTTTTTAAATGCTTCCACCTGCGGAGCTGTGGGATCTCCAGCTTTTAATTGCTCGAGTTCCACAGGTGTTTTACTGCTGAATATTTTTTGAAGCATTTGCATGGAGTCACGTTCGGCTATAGAAAATCTTGCATACTGA
This sequence comes from Aquaticitalea sp., assembly GCA_039919415.1. Classification (GTDB taxonomy): domain Bacteria; phylum Bacteroidota; class Bacteroidia; order Flavobacteriales; family Flavobacteriaceae; genus JBPOFM01. The sequence goes on from JBDSFP010000324.1 coordinate 10,232, forward strand.
TTATCAGCAAGCACTGGCCATTCTTTATATGTTGGCGGGGCAGAACAAATCAATACAAGTTTTTCTACCTGCTTTGGAAAAGTGACTGCATAGTTCATGGCGAGCGCACCACCCCAGGAGATGCCCATTAAACTAAGCTTGCTATCTTTCCTGTGCCTACGTAATGCTTCTATGTCTGAAGTATAAGATTTGATGTTTATTGTTTTTTCATTTATGGGTATGTTTCTGGATTTACCTGAACCTCTTTGATGAAGGAGCACTACTGTGTAATTATTTTTTAAACTATCCATGAACTGTTGTTCTGCTATCCCGGGCGGTGCTCCTGGTCCACCGGTGAGAATATAAATTACAGGGCCTTTTCCCCGCTCTTCATAAAAAAGCTGAATATCATCGTTGGTGAAAGTTTTATATTGCTGCGCATGAGACTTATAAGCAACAGTACATAATGACACCAAAACCATAACCATGCACAGAATCGAACCAAAATTTTTCATCATCATAAAATTTTTAAAGTGTAGAGAAATCTTTCTGTCACTGCTCCACCTTAGAAGTATGATCTGCTATTATCTGCCATCTTCCATCACGCCATATCCAAGTAGTTGTGTAACGCTTGGTAATATCGAAAGGCTTACCGTCATTCAGTCCTTTATAGCGAATAGTTCCGGTTTCCACGGCTGCAGCCGCACTCATTACCCGCACTTCCTGGTTCAATATTTCTGTGGATTGGATATTTACTTTGGCGACCTTGTAATCTTCGAAGCTTGCTTTTTTATCAGAAGCCACCCCGTCTCTGCTGGTATAGATGTACTCCGTTGCTAAAATTTTGTCTAGTGCAGATATATCTCCGGATTTTACCAAATCTTCATACGCTTTCCCCGATTTCAATCCTTTCATCAACTCATTATATTTCATACCGGCTATCTTTACTTCCTTCTCGACAACTTTCAGGTCTTTTATTGGCGTGAGCTCAATACCCATCTGCATTACAAGGTCAAGGTGATCTGCCACATGTTGGTGGTTGACACATTTGCCATTTTTAAAGGTAAAAATATCGAGCCCAGGCACTTTAATAGTCTTACCAAGAGCTTCTTGCTTGAACATCTTTTTGCCGGTATGTGTACCTGTATAGATTACCTCCGTGATTACTTTATCTCCCGTAGCAAAAATATCTATGACAGTAGCTTTGAAATCGGGGAAAGCATCTCTCGTAATTGTCACACCTTTTTGAAATCCTTCAATGGTAAAATCTTCGCCATGTTTGGCATTCGGATCATAGAAATTCGCAACAGCCTGCAGGTTGCCTTTGCTCCAAACTTCTTCCCAATAGGTTTCAACCATTTTGATGTTTTTGGATTTAGAACTACTGGTACCTGATAATAAAAGGAACGAAATGAAAATTAAAAGCGAAATACTTAACAGTTTAATCAATGGATGTTTCATGGTTTATGTTTTTGGTAATTAAATATTATTATTAATTGTTATTGGTTTATTCAACATGAGCTGAGGTTCTTAAGTAACCACATTTGCATTGGCTTAATCAATACCCTTTTTCTTCATCCACTCCCGCTGTTTCCGCTCAATCTCTGCAGCGTATCTTGATGAACTTTGGAGTGTCTGGACGATCCTTTTATCATTCATCAAAAAATTTGCTCTATCGTCATTTCATCAAAAAATTAAAGTTTAATGCTTTCAACTATGACATCCCAATGTGCCAACAAAAGTGAAAACCTGTATTGTTCATCTTTATCCAACTTTTCGGTGTCAGGATAAAGTTCGGACCTATATTGAAGGGAGGGATCTACTTTCCCTACACCCGATTCCGCATTTTTCCAAACAATGGTCACTCTAAAATCCCAACGGGTGTCTTCACCACTATGCAGCGTAGGCTTTTCAGCTTTTACACTTATGATGTCACCACTTTCAGTTGTTTTTTGAAGCAAAGGATAATGATTCTTTTTCCAGAGGGCTATAAATTCATCAGCATATCCCCATTTAATTTTATAATAGTTTTCCGTTATAAAGTACGATCCAGAAGAAGCAGGATTTTGGTTCTGTGCTGAAACAGTTGTTGTAAAATTCAATGCAAACAGCGTAAGTGTGGTAATTAAAAGATTTCTCATGTTTTTGGTTTTTAAATTGTTTGTATTTTTATTATAAAAAATTATTAGTTTTAAAAATTGTATAATTGAACCATGCGTTGTTCTTTCGATTATCAACCTCGCATTATCACTAATTTTCATAATTCGTTTCTAAACATGCTTTGCCAGTTTTACTGGAGCGAAGTTTGCCTGCTATCTTTTTTATAAAGGTTTTATTGGCTTGCAAGCTCCCAAACAAGATTATATCGTGTGCTATTTTAATTTAAAATGTCCAAAAAGCTGTTCTTCCCTGTAATGTTAAAACAGATGCAGAACCAAATTTCAATGTACGTTTTTGGGATATGCGTCTGTTTAACTCTATTTTTAACTTTTTAATTCCATTTCCCCTTGCATTATCAATTATGTAAAATTTTATTTCGGGCCCAATTGCCACCATCTTATTTTTTTTGCCCACTATTTTGTAGTTAAAGACTTCTAATTCCTGGATTAATCTCTCCCTTTCTTTTTGATCTAGAGCTATGGTAACTTCCTTGATATTCTTAAAAAGCCGCTTACTATCAAACATACGAGAAAGATTTTGTTGTCGACTGATCCCATCTTCTTCTACCTTTAAATTTGTGTACACATTTTTTAAGTAATTTTTTTCGTACTCCATCAACCAATCAAAAAAGGTTTGTTCGTCGCCATAGTCCACTCCCGATGCGAAAAACCATGGAATGTCTTCGTTGTTTAATTTTTTTGTTACTAATTCTTTGTCAACCCGATCGCCAAAAATTTCTTTTAATCTGGAATTATAAATGTCCAAGCTCCCAGCTACTTCCACTCCGAAACCTATTGCACTTTCGCCTTTATTAAATTGCGGAGAGATTCCTTCCATAAAAAACTCGATATAAGTTTGTTTCCCATAAAAATAAATACCTGACCACGATTTACCGTTATTAGAATTAGTGGTGCGCTCCTCGAAGAATCCAAAGTCGTTGATCATAAAATCTGAATTATGTATATCTTGATATGTTTGTTGGTCCAAAACCAAATAAACATGATTGAGAAAAACAGGAGGCAGTTCCTGACTATACCCCTTCTCTTGATGAACAGCAATGAGAAAAATAACAACCGCCTGAGACATTGCCATTGTAAATACATTTTTCATAATATTGGTTTAAAGTCTTTTTTCTAGC
>JBDSFP010000352.1:0-3815 GCA_039919415.1 Aquaticitalea sp.
TTTTGCATGGAGGTCAAAGATAAATAATTTAAGATAACTTTTTAAAGGCAAACGAAAAGTAATTGATAGTTTTGCGACTCAATCTTACAACTAACGATTATGAAATATCTTTCAATTGTTTTATTTGGTTTGATGCTTTTCAATTGTAACGAAAAGCAAAATACACTCGTGGAGGCGAATGACATCATTAAGGAATCCATTGAAGTTTCAGGTGGAAATATTATTGATTCTTCTTCTATAAAATTTGATTTTAGGGATATACATTATAAAGCTGTTCGTAATAATGGTGACTTTTTGTTGGCCAGATTAACGGTAAAGGATACGGATACCATATTTGATTTATTAAGAAATAATGGGTTTGAACGATTTATAAATGATAGTCTCATCACAGTTCCCGATTCCATGGCAACAAAGTATTCTGCCTCTATAAATTCAGTACATTATTTTTCGGTGTTACCTTATGGTTTGGATGGCAAAGCCGTGAATAAAACATATTTAAATACTGTTGAAATTAATGGTAAAAATTACCATAAAATAAAAGTGACTTTTAACCAAGATGGAGGAGGCGAGGATTATGAGGATGAGTTCATCTATTGGGTAAATACAAAAACTTTCAAAATAGATTATTTAGCTTATACTTATGATGAAGCCGATGGCAAAGGATTGCGTTTTAGAGAAGCGTTTAATGAACGATATGTCAATGGTGTGCGATTTGTGGATTATAACAATTTCAAACCAAAAGACAACAATGCAACGCTTGAAAATTTGGATCGATTGTTTACCGAAAACAGACTGGAATGGTTGTCAAAAATTGAGCTTAAAGATGTGACCGTTAATTGATGGTCAAGACTTCATCCGCAATTTTATCATCCATAAGTGTAACGATATAAAGATTGCCATTATTGTCATCATCGATATGTTCATATTTTTTCTTGCCTATAATAACATTCACAAAATCTGGAATCGTGTTGCTATGGCCAACAATCAAAACTGTTTTACCATTTGTGGCTCTTTTGAAGTCTTCAAAATCCATAGAATCTGGATCATAAAGCGTCAGTTTCAAATTGTTTTTATCAGCTGTTGGTTGGGCTGTTTCTTTAGTTCTGAAATAATCCGTTGAATAGATTGCATCAAAGTGAACTTTGCTTAAAATGTTACTCCAGTTTTCAGCACGTTTCAAACCTTCTTCGTTGAGATGTGGATTTTTTTCGGAAGGATTGCTTCGGTCTTTTTCGGCATGGCGAATGAAATAGTAAGTTGTCACTTCGGAAGATTTGTCTGTTTCAAGATCTTGTGAAGACGAATTGAAAGAAAAAACGATTGCTAAAACAATAAAGAAAGTATATTTCATTTTAAATTATTTTTTAACTCATAACTCATAACTCATAACTCATAACTCATAACTCATAACACATAACTCCTAACTCATAACTCAGAACTCATAACTCAATTTACGCCAATTCCAAAGCAATCTCAATCATTTCTTTAAAAGTCGTTTCACGTTCCTTTGAAGAGGTGCGTTCACCTGTGACCAGAGAATCTGAAATTGTCAAGATGCTCAGGGCGTTCACGTTGTGCTTGGCAGCAACTGTATAAAGTCCAGCCGTTTCCATTTCCACACAAAGCACTCCAAACTTGCTCCATTTTTTATAAGATTCAAAATCGTCAGCATAAAATTCATCAGAAGTAAAACCGTTTCCAGCCTTTAACGGAATGTTCTTTATTTTGGCCGCTTCCACCGCTTTTTGGAACAATCCAAAATCAGCAGTCGGAGCATAATCCGCACCTCCAAAACGAAGTTCATTGACACCCGAATTGGAAGATGCTGCCATCGCCAAAACAATATCCCGAATTTTTATGTGTTCCTGATAAGAGCCTGCGCTGCCAACTCTAATAAGGTTTTTGACCCCATATTCATCGATCAATTCATGGGCGTAAATGGAGATGCTTGGAACGCCCATACCTGTGCCCATAGTAGAAATGCGTTTGCCTTTGTAGGTACCTGTAAAGCCAAACATGTTACGAATTTTATTGAAACAGAAGGCATTTTCAAAAAAGGTCTCTGCAATCCATTTGGCCCTTAACGGATCTCCCGGCAATAAGATGGTTTCTGCAATGTCGCCCTTTTTGGCTTCGATATGTACACTCATATGATGAATTAATCACCATAAAGATAGAAAATTAATATTCAAAGGTGGATAATTCTCCGGATAGTATGGCAACTCCTGATGAAGTACCGATGCGGTCGGCACCAGCATCGATGTATTTTTTGACGGTTTCGAAATCCTTGATGCCACCTGAGGCTTTGATTTTGGCATTGTTCCTTACCGTTTTTTTGATAATTTTTACTGCTGTCAATGTGGCTCCACCTTTTGAAAATCCGGTGGATGTCTTTATAAAATCAGCATTTGCATCCAAACAGATTTCGCATGCTTTGATGATTTCATTTTTAGACAATTCACTGATTTCCAAAATGACTTTCAAAGGGATTTTGCCAATTGCATTTTTCACATCAGAAATGTCCTTAAACACAGCCACATAATTCTTGCTTCTCAACAGTCCAATATTAATGACCATATCTATTTCATTGGCCCCATCTGCAACCGCTTTTTGAGCTTCCAAAACTTTCGCTTCAGAAATCATTGCTCCAAGGGGAAAGCCTACGGTAGAACATATTTTCACGCTCGATTTTGATAATAATTGTTTGCACAGCGCAACATAACCACTGTTCACACATACCGAATAAAACTGATGGATTTTTGCTTCATTGCACAAATCGATAATTTGTCGTTCTGTGGTGTTGGCTATTAAAAGCGTATGATCTATATATTTATTGACTTTCATTTTATTGGGTTAAGAGGTGATAAAACTACGACAAGTGGTTAATTTCAGAAAGAATTTATTATTATTTTAGATGAACGGTCAAGGTTTTAAAATGTTGTCCTTTATAAAAATCTTTGTTTTAGGCGATTAACAAAATTGAAAATTTTAATCAAAATTAAGTTACTTCTAAAATAAGTACGATCGTAAAACATAATTAGTTTAACCGTAATCAACGAATCCACCGATTTTATACTTTGTTTAACATTAAGTGTAGGACCTATTTTTATCCATTCAAAATAGTTATAAAATGGTAAGATGAGTTTTTAAGGTTTGATTTTTTATGGATTGAGTTCATCGCTACAAATGCTTTTTTTAACTTTGTTTAAAACAGAAAAAAATGAATTCGGGACGTATCAATGTCAATAAAGATTACGATTTGATTTGTGTGGGCGGCGGCATCATGAGCGCGACTTTGGCACTTATGGCGAAACTGCTAGATCCTAACTTAAAAGTCCTGATTTTTGAGCGTCTAGAGGATGTAGCATTGGAAAGTTCGGCGGCTTGGAACAATGCAGGGACGGGTCACTCGGCTTTATGCGAACTTAATTATTGCCCTGAAAAAGATGATGGAGTGGATATCAGCAAAGCCGTGGACATCTGTAACCAATTTGAAGTGTCCAAACAATTTTGGTCGTATTTGGTCGAACAAGGTTTAATTGAAAATCCTTCCTCATTTATCAAAACCGTCCCACATCATAGTTGGGTGACTGGCGAGGACAACTGCGAATATCTTGAAAAACGCTTTCACGCCATGGAGTCACATTTTATGTTTGATACAATTCAGTTTACGCGTGAGATCGATAAAATGAAAGATTGGTTTCCGTTAATTATGGCAGAACGCAGCTCCAACGACATCATGGCAGCATCTCGCATAGGACGTGGTTGTGAAATGAATTTTGGAGCTTTGACACGACATTTGTTTTCTATCTTGG
>JBDSFP010000378.1:0-2829 GCA_039919415.1 Aquaticitalea sp.
AATAAAATCATAAAGTTTGCTGGTTGTTATCACGGTCATAGTGATTCGTTTTTGATTGCCGCAGGAAGCGGCGCGATTACCTTTGGAACGCCCAATAGTCCGGGAGTTACCGCTGGTACTGCCAAAGATACCTTGTTGGCGCGATACAATGATATTGGGAGTGTCAAGGAGTTGAGTGAAGCCAATAAAGGAGAAATCGCCTGCATCATCATCGAACCCGTTGCTGGTAACATGGGTTGTGTACCACCCCAAGATGGTTTTCTTGAAGACTTGAAGATGCTTTGTGATGCCAATGGCATTTTGCTCATTTTTGATGAGGTCATGACAGGGTTTCGATTGGCAAAAGGAGGCGCTCAAGAATTATATAAGGTCAATGCGGATATTGTGTGTTTTGGAAAAGTCATTGGAGGTGGTTTGCCTGTGGGAGCCTTTGCGGCAAGACATGAAATCATGGATTATTTGGCACCAATCGGTCCTATCTATCAAGCTGGAACTCTAAGCGGAAATCCATTGGCAATGGCAGCTGGACTTGCCATGCTTACAGAATTGAATACAGATACTGCAATCTATAATCGTCTCGCAGAAAAAACGGAATATCTTCATCGTGGATGTGCCGAGGTTTTGGACGCTTCCGGAACTGATTATACAATTAATAGAGTTGGTTCAATGATTTCCATTCATTTTGACAACAGGCCTGTCACGGATTTTGAAAGTGCTGTAAAAGGTAATAATGAACGGTTCAAAAACTTTTTCCACGGCATGTTGAACGAAGGCATTTATATTGCTCCAAGTGCCTTTGAAACCTGGTTTATTTGTGATGCACTGACCTACGATGATTTGGATACAACCATTGCCGCGGTTAAAAAAGTATCAAAAACCTTATAAAAACAAAAAAAGCAATTAAGTTTCTTGATCGCCATTTGACAATGTCAGTAAAAATGGCTACTTCTTGGTATCCATATATTTGAGATAACGAGCATATTCGTCATCGGAGAAAACACTCTTCAATTTTTCTGTCAATGACCTATTTGCTTTTTCAACATCTTCATTCGAAGGGTTTGTATGATTTTTAAATGTTTCACTTGTCGTATAGGTTCTCTGAATATATTCTTGATAGGCATTAAAGACGGTGTTCTGTGTTTCATCATTAAATTTAATAACTTTCATAAGTTCCGCGGTTTTTGAAGAAGCAACTTTATTCACTTCTTCTAAGGATTGTGACATGATTGTTTGTGTTCCGAAAAACATAGTGAAAGTAAAAAAGCAAAGTTTAATTATTTTTTTCATCAGTTTTTAAATTTAAAGTATACTAAATTACTAATTTAAAACAAAAATAAAAAAGACGTTGATGTCAAAAATCAACGTCTTTTTCAATAAAATTAATTTAACCAATCAACTATATTTATTCTTTATGTCGTTCCATTCGCATTTGTTTGCCTCTCTTACCATCTCTTTTTTCTTGCATTTTCTCAAATTTTTCATATTGATCCGCATTTAAGATGCCTTTCATTTTTTTCTTCAGGGCAATTTGATGGTCCAAACGTTCGTTTTGCATTTTTAAACGGTCATTTTTGGAACGCTTTTCATCTCCTGCTTCTTTTTTTACTTTGAATGCTTCCATTTTTGACTTTCGGTCCTTAGCTTCAGCCAAAAGTACTTTTTCAACTTCTGATTGTTGTGTAGCCGAAAGATCTAAATGCAAGGTCATTTTTTTTGTCTGAAGCTGTGCAATTTCTTCAGGAGTCATGTCTTGACGCATTTCCATTTTGTCTTTCATATCTCCTTTATGGTTCTCTTGTTTTCTTTCCTGGGCAGATGCATTTAATGTGACTAATGCAACCGCAATCATCAATAGGTTTTTCATTTTGCTTATTTTTTAAGGTTTATACTGCTTTGACCGTATGATGCTTGATTGGTTTAATCCAATAGCGATTTTTAAGTCTTAATTAACAGATTTAGACTGTATTTAAAAACCGTATCTTTGGGATGATCCACTAAATGAAATTATAAAATGTAGAAACGTCTCTTACTATTGATGGTGTTTCAATTGGTTTTTTCCTGTAAAGATGAAAAGAAATCGGCACCTATAAAAGAAGAACCAACAACCACCGAAATGCAAAAGAACCTAAACAAATACGTGACTGTAAAATTGATGGCAGATGTAAGCAAACTGACGGAAAATCAACGTAAAATGTTGCCTATTTTGATTAAAGCTGCAGACAAGATGAACGAGTTTTTTTGGTATGAAGCTTATGGTGATAAAAATGAATTGCTCAATTCCATCACAGATGCAAACACTAAACAATTTGCTAAAATTAATTATGGTCCTTGGGATCGATTGGATGGCAATAAACCATTTGTGGAAGGAATTGGCGCAAAACCAGCAGGTGCCAATTACTATCCGAAAGATATGACCAAAGACGAATTCGATGCGGCAAAAATTACCGATAAATCGAGTATTTACAATTTTGTCCGTCGTGATTCAATGGGGAAATTGTATGCGATTCCGTATCACAAACAATTTGAAAATGAAGTTAAGGAGGTATCTGATCTTTTAATGGAAGCTTCAAAATTGGCTGATGACGTAGGATTGAAACACTATCTCGTGTTAAGAACCCAAGCCTTTTTGGATGACAAATACCAACCTAGTGATTTGGCTTGGATGGAAATGAAAAACAACACCTTGGAAATCGTTATTGGACCAATTGAAACATATGAAGACGCTTTATTTGGAAATAAAGCTTCCCACGAAGGCTATGTATTGATTAAAGATATGGAATGGAGCGAGCGTTTGGCGCGTTTTAGTGCTTATTTGCCAGAACTGCAAAA